>JAHHHZ010000001.1 GCA_019359095.1 Pleurocapsa minor HA4230-MV1
CAAAATCTTTAATTGACTCTTATTCTAAAGCTTTAAATGCTCTAGGTATCACAACTTGCCAAATACATAGAAGCCAAGCTGACGATCTCACAACTCCAGGGTTAAGAGTAGCCACAATGCACCGAGTCAAAGGACTTCAGTTTGAATACGTGCTGTTGGCTGGTTTAACCAAAGATGAGTTGCCACCGAAAAGAATACTCGATCGCTTGTCGGATAATCGGGCGCGTCTGTCTTTAATCGAACGCGATCGCTGTTTGCTTCACGTTGCAGCTACTCGCGCTAAAAAAGAAGTTTTGGTTACTTATCACGGTCAGCCAAGTAAATTAATTGAACATTAAATAAACAAAAAACCGTATTTGAGGAGATTGTACCGTTTTTACTGCCGAAAACTAGGATTCTCGGCAGTAAAATATGATAAGTTGCCAAAAGCTAGAACCATGACGATTAACAACACAGAGCGCGCGAACCATAACCACCCAGATTCAAATAATAATTCTGACGGTCGAAAACGTCGAGGTCATGGAGCAAAACATAAACCAGTCTCCTTGCCGACTGTCGAAGTGATGAGACAGTGTTTTAACAAATATTTAGAGATTGAAGTAGCTAATGGTGATGCTGCACCCGATACAATCAAGACCTATCAGCGTAGAATCGAGCAGTACTTAACTTGGTGTAGCCAGAGGTCTTTATCTCCTGCTTTAGTAACCCAGGAAGATATTTTAAACTATCGAAGATATTTAATAGTCGAGCGCAAGCTTCAATCTAAAACGATCGCTTTGACATTAGTAGTAATTCGAGCTTTTTATCATGCTTGTTTTAAACTTGATTTGGTCAAAGAAAATTTGGTTATTGGAGTAAATCCGCCCAAAACTAAAATAGATGCTGTTGATTCGATCACTTTTTTAACCATAGAGCAATTAAAACATTTGTTTTCTCAGATGAGCAGTGATAATTCCGTCAAGTCATTACGCGATCGCTTCATTGTCAGTTTGATGGCATTAGAAGGATTACGCACCGTCGAGTTAAATAGAGCGTCTGTTGGCAATATAAGAGGAAACAAGGGCGATCGATGTTCCCTTTGTGTTGAAGGAAAAGGTAAAATTCGTACTGTTCCTTTACGTGACGATTTGGCTAATTTGATGTGGCGATATCTTGAAGCTAGATCTTTTCAAGGAGAAAAACTTACTTCGATTTCTCCCTTATTTATTTCCTTATCAAACCGTTTTAATGGGCGTAGATTGTCTCGTCGAGGTATTCGCTATATAGTTGATGGTTATTTAAATGAAGCTGGCTTAAAAGAAATCGATTTCAACTCCTCTCGCTCTTGCCATAGCCTGCGTCATACAGCAGGAACTTTAGGGTTGGCAGGGGGAGCAAGTTTGAGACAAGTGCAGGAACTTTTAGGACATAGCGATCCTAAAACTACAGCTATCTATGCTCATGTTTTAGAGCGTCATGAAAATAATCCTGCTCTCGGTATTAATGTTGAAATTTGAGCAGATTACTTTTATCTACGTGAGCGGGAAGACCCCGTTAAACCGAAGCTTAGCGAGAAATGATGTTTTGCTTGCTCTATCTCTTCTAACCTTTTCTGAAGTTTATCTACAACTGTTGAAGTGTCTTTAGATCCTTTTCGATTTAACCTTAAATTTAAATTATTGAGCATGATTATTAGGGTATATTGATTGATAATTCTGCCGACACTTTTTATGCTTCTTTGCTCAATTACGATTTTATCTCTTGCAAACCTCAGAAGCTCTATAATATAAGAATATTTAATTAATTATTTATAGAAGAAATCGTCAAACTTCAATCGAGTACTAGTTAAAAATCATACTGTTTTTCAAAGCACAATCGACAATAGCAGCGCGTAGGGAGGGCGAATTTAAAGCCAATGTTTTCATCTTTGCCGAATCAAGCTGTGGCTTTGCTCTTTCATAAAGAGCAATCGAGTTTTCGCTATTATGTGCATTGTTAAAAATCACCCCATCAATCAACCCGTAAATCTCAACGTTTTCGTCAAATTACAGACAGGGCGGAACGCCCAATGCGCCGCTAGGGGCTGTGCTTCGCTACGCCAGTAATCACGAGATTCAATTTCTAATTCTTGGTCGCGCTCTGAAACATCAATTCCGCAGAATCTTATTCTCAACTAATATTATTCCTCAAGCCACACAAACCCGCATAACCAATACCAATGGCATCAACGCTATCATCAATTGGCAAAGTTTCTAAATCGAATAAAACCTGTACCATCCCTGCTACTTCATTCTTATCCGCTTTGCCATAACCTAGATGACATTTCCAACTTGATTGATGTAGATATACAGGTTGAATCCCCATCTCTCGGTAACAGACTAAATTAATCACGCCAAAGGCTTGTAATACTCCTCCTGCTGCCTTGATGCTTCTACCAAAGAAGGGCATCTCAATCGCTATGTGTGCGGGTCGAAATTCAGCGATCAATTCCACCATGTTCTGCTCGATTTCCAGCAGTCTTTCAGATGTGGTTAACTGTTTACTAGTTTCTATCGTTCCAAATTCTAGTAATCGTGCATCTAGGGCTTTAACCTCTTCTAAAAATGCCCAACCAATTGTTGCTAGTCCAGGGTCAATTCCCAACCAGGTTTGATTCATTCGACCACCGCATATTGCTATATATTATTTATCATGGATAGTTTTCCGTCTGGAATTAACCGTCAAACCGTCAAAGATACTTTGAAAAAACTTAATTCTGGAAAAGGGCAAAAGAAAGTCCAAAAACTGCTGCGAGAGTACACAGATAGCAATCAAAGTCAGCTAAACGATGATGAGTTTATCGAGCAGATAGTCAAGGATACAGAGATTCTTAATTTACTAAATCTTGACAGGATTAAACCTACCAGCTTAAAAGCTTCTCTATCGGCTTTGCTTTTAAGAACACAAGTAAAATAGCGATTACCCTAAAGGATATGCGTAGCGGTATTCTTTAGCACTAGCCCTAAAGGATTCCTTTAGGACGTTAGGAGCTAATCCGTGATAGACGCATCCGAATAAGTGTACCCTTCTCGCAATCGCACTTACTACAACTTATCTTACAAAGAAACCTTTTTTGCTTATATTATCTTATATCATCACACTTTTTCATACTTTATGTTATCGTACTAGCGGTAAACAGTTTACTTATCTCTACACATTTTTTCGATGACGATTTTTTCAATTTGCAATATAAAAGGCGGTAGTGGCAAAAGTACAACAGCTATTCACTTAGTAAGTTTCTTATCAAATCATGGCTTCAAGACTGCCTTGGTAGATTGTGATGGACAACAATCATTAAGCGCCTGGGCCAACTCGGTGGATTCTTTGAAGGAGCTGACGATCTTTAAAAGTACCGATACTGATGAAATTGAAGACGAGATTATTAAGTTAGAGAGTAGCTACGATGCGGTAGTAGTAGATACAGCAGGGAGTTCAGAAGAAACTATGAAAATTGTAATCAGCCTCAGCGATCGGGTTGTTATACCCCTGTCTCCCTCGTCGTTAGATATTACTTCAACAGTCGCGACTATAAAACAGGTAGTTCGGGCAAGAAGACGAGCAGCTAAAAATATTTCAGCCACGGTATTTTTAAATAAAGTTGTGAAAAATACCACATTACTAAAAGAAACTAGAGAGCTATTTGCGGATTTTGAGGATATTAAATTTAGTTCTGTAGAAATTCCTCACACTCAGAGAATAATTAGGCTAACCTCTGACAAGCAGACAGCATTTGACAGCAAATCTAATGAAGATCTTGCTAATTTATACAGCCAATTGTTCGCTCAGATAATTTAATTAGAGGGGTAAGATGAATTCGTTAATTCTAGATACTGATAAAACTGCCAAAGGAAAAGGAAGATTCATAGCTTTAACTGAAATTACTGTTTTGAGTTGGATTAAAAATTTAATCCCGCCCCGGTCTGAAGAAGAGCAAAGACTTTTGCTCGAAAATATTGAGGATAATGGACAACAAACCCCCGCTCTAGTCACACAGCTTGATGGTCATAAATACGTTTTAGTAGACGGTCATGGACGCTATGAAGCGCTGCAACAACTACAAGAAAGTTCAATTTGGGTTGTCAGTCAGAAATTTAAGGATGAGCAGGCTATCAAAGATGCCATGCTACGCATTCAATTGGGAAGACGCAATCTAAGTGAAAATGTCAGGATACGTCTTATTGGCGAGATTTGGAATCGAAGAACTCAACTTTCAGAGGAGGGTCAGGCTGACCCCCTGACCAGGAAAGAATTGGCCAATCAAACTAAAACCAGTGAAAGTACAGTTAAAAGGGCTGCCAAATATGCCTCTGCCGTTGACAAGATTGAGTCTGTGGTTCCTGGAGCTAGAGCAATAATGGACGATCCTTCTACTCCCAGGGCGATCGCCGAACCATTAGTCGAGATTGCCAGCATCAATCCCGAACTAGCTAAGAATATTCTCGCTCAAGTTTCCTCTGAAGAATCTGATAAGGCTAAAAATAAAGTGTTCAAGAAAGCCCTAGCCGAGGCTCAAAGGTCGGGGGGTCAGTCTGACCCCCCGAACAGAAAAGAAAAGTCTCAAAAAATAAATCTATCTCCCGAAATTGTTGAATTGGTGATGCCCATTGCCAAGTCTAATAACTTATCATTGGCAACCCAGATTGAAAATCTAATTAAAGAGCATTTAGCGGAAATTAATGAGTAAGGTCAAAAAAACTGTAACTTTGTCATCTGAAACAGTCGAGCGAGTCAAAGAAATAGCAAAACAAGAGTCTCGCTCCTTTTCGCAAATGCTAGATATTTTAGTTAAAAGACAGTTATCTGATAATTGTCTAACGGATGATATAGCCAATAACAATCCTCACCTTTAATTCACTATTGAATTGTTATTAGCTAAAAGGGTATGTAACAGATTTTGAATATGAGCGCGAGTTTCCCGAATTAAAATTGTTACAATCGTTGGTCGAACATCGAGCAAGTTCTACAGTTAAGCTTCGTATGATTCATTCATTAATATCTCACCGAAAAATAAAGCAAGGTCGAAATAAATGATAGAAGAAACCACAAAAAAAGTAATTGAAGCATACTTTTTTTAAGGGCAGATTGCAATAAACGATTATTTTCAAGGATAAATTCTTGTATAGCTATTAAATGTATAACTCTAGCATTCAGCGTTTCTGTCAATTCACACAAGTCAAGGCACTCGTGTCGTAATTTTGAATTATATTTATAATATTGAATTGCTAATTTGATAGCTTCTTGCGGCTCTGTTTCTAGATACATTCTGAGAGTTGTAGCCACAAATTCTTCAGCTAGACGCTCTGGCTTATCTTTAGAAGACATTAAATTATGATAATTCTTATGGCTCGATTTTACATCTTAATTATCATATAGAACAGAACTCTACCGATTTCTTTAATTTTTATTCGCGACCTATTCACCAAATTCAAGATGAAACTATGAATTTTAAACTAGAAAAATTGTCAAATAAAGTAAAGCAAATTAAAGTTAGTGATGAAAATATAACCACAAGAATGTTATTTTTTGAAGAATTTATTAACAACGTATCTGTTAATGGAGTTTACTATTTTGACGAATTAGAATTTATTTCAAAAATGTCTTTTGAAAGTCAAAAAGATTTTTTTACTTTCTATGATTGCTTTTTAGAATCTAGATTTATAGAAGTTGAAGCAAAAAAAGTCAAAATAATAGTTACACTAGAAGATAGTAAATATTTTTTTAGTGTTAAATTTAATCATAAAGAAATTGAAAAAATAAGTTTTTACGATCCTAGTATTGACAATAACGAAGAAAAAATTCTCATACTTCAAGAAATTTGGAACGATCTTTACAGAGCCATTAAAGAACATTAAGAAATCTCAGTTAATGCAGACAATATTGAGACAAAGCAGCAAACAACAAAAATTATCTTTCTTCTGGTTGAAGACCCTCATGTCCCGTGAGGGATGAAAACCAGACAGGGTTTAACTTGGAGAATCTTGGTCTTGGACATACTTTTTCAATACATCTATCGTAACCCCTCCGCAGCTTGAAACGAAATATGCACCTGTCCAAAAGACTCGCTTGCTATACGTTTTAGAAACTATAGACTCGAAGGATCGCCACATTGTCTTCGATGATGTGGCTTTTAAATTGGCTATCAAGCTGCTTAACAGCTTGTGAGGTGG
Source organism: Pleurocapsa minor HA4230-MV1 (assembly GCA_019359095.1). Lineage (NCBI taxonomy): Bacteria > Bacillati > Cyanobacteriota > Cyanophyceae > Pleurocapsales > Pleurocapsaceae > Pleurocapsa > Pleurocapsa minor. The sequence goes on from JAHHHZ010000001.1 coordinate 6,186, forward strand.
AAACGACACAATTAGATGAGCGTGGTCTGACTCACAATTAAATTCAAGTAATTCGCTATCCCAAGATGCCAGTACGGATCTGAACACCCTTTCTAGTTCTGTTTTCATCGCAGCATCAATTACTTTTCTACGATACTTAGTTACCAGTACAATGTGAACGGTTAGATTGAATACTGCTCTACGAGTAGTGCGATAGTTAGTTTTCACGGCTTGAAAATATATGTACGGTTAATGTATAATCTTACCATGCGGAAAACTTACCAGTACAAATTAATCCTGACAGCTACTCAACGGCAAGAAATTGACCGTTGGTTGAGTATGCTCAAAGCGCAGTATAACTATTTGCTGGGAGAACGTTTTAACTGGTGGGAATACAACCGTTCCTATCTAACAATTCCTCAAGGAGAATACTGTCTGCGGTGGTGCGAATTAGGCAGTGGCGAACTTAAAGACAATCCAGATTGGCACAGTCAATCGGCTAGTCTGCCACAATTAAAAAAGGATAGACCCTGGTACGCCGATATCTACAGTCAAGTTTTGCAAGATTGCGTCAAGCGGGTGAAGCTTGCTATGGAGAAATTTTTAGCTGGTGATTCTAAAGGTCGTAAAAGTGGTCGCCCTCGTTTTAAAAATCGAGCTAGATATAGAACGCTCACCTATCCTGCTATTAAGGATAAAAACTTAGTTGGCAGTACGATTAAGCTACCCAAGCTAGGAGTTCTGAAGTTCCGCAAATCCAGGGATATCAAACCTGGGTTCAAGCTAAAAACAGCATCGATTACCAGAAAAGCTGATGGTTACTACCTCAATCTTTCGGTAGAGGATAAGTCTGTTCCCGACCTGGAGTTAGATACTGTACCAACCGAATCTAATACAGTTGGGATTGATGTTGGCTTAGAAAAACTATATGTAGATTCAAGCAACAATCAAGCTAACCCACAAAGGCACTTGAGAAAATCCGAATCCAAGCTGGCACTTTTACAAAGAAAACTAGACGACAACGCTCGTGGCAAGAAGGCGAAAAGACTCATACGACGAGCAATAGCTAGACTTCATCAGAAAATAGCCAGGCAGAGAAAACATTGGCACTATGGCGAAGCTCACAAGCTTGCTAGGAACTGCCAGGTTTTAGCTATCGAAGATTTAAAAATTCGCAACATGAAGCGAAAAAATAAACCTAAGAAAGTAGATGGTGTGTTTGTTCCTAACGGGCAAGCAGCATCTAGGGGTCTGAACAAATCTTGGAGCGACAACGGAGTGGGTAATTTCCTAGAGATACTGTCTCAAGTTGCTCAAAAGTACGGCACGAGAATAGTTAAAGTCAACCCCAGGGGGACTTCTCAGCATTGTAGCAGATGTCTAAATCGGGTTAGCAAAACCCTGTCAGATAGATGGCATCAATGCAATAGCTGTGACTTAAGTTGCGACAGAGACTATAACTCGGCACTTCTAATTAAAAAACTGGCGGTGGGCAGTCGTCAGTCTAAAACGCTCCCTTCCCTTAAAGATATAATGGGCTGAGGAGAATCCTGCGTGTCCCGCGCAGGAGTATGTCAATTCACTGAGCGTAAGTACTCGATCGCTTTTTTCTTGAGTAGCTGTATTGCTTTATTGTCAATCTGCCTAACTCTTTCTCGGCTAATTCCACAAATATTACTAATCTGCCCGTAGCTCATAATTTTGCCGTCATTTAAGCCATAACGCAAGATAATTACATCTCGTTGCAGAGGAGAAAGGGTATTTAACAGATTTTGGAGATGAGCGCGAGTTTCCTGACTTGAGGCAAAATCTGCTGGAGAAACAGAGTCATCAGCTATAATTTGTCCTAACTCAGTTTGATTTTCATCAATCGTCACGTTAAGACTTTTAAGTTTGGTAATTTGGGCAGAGTGAGCCAAAAATCTCAGCTTATCCAAATCCATACCTAATTCTGTAGCAACTTCACGATCGGTTGGTTTTCGACCCAACTGTTGCGATAGCTGGCGAGTTACCTTCTTAATTTTGTTCAAATCTTGAGTAATATGAATAGGCAGTCGAATTGTTCTGGCATGATTGGCGATTGCCCTAGTCATTGCTTGTCTAATCCACCAGTAACTATAGGTGGAGAATTTATACCCTTTGCTTAAATCGAACTTTTCAGTTGCTTTCATTAAGCCAATACTGCCTTCTTGGATCAAATCCAAAATTGATAGACCAAGGTTTTGATATTTCTTGGCTACAGACACCACCAAGCGTAAATTTGCCTCAACCATTTTTTGTCTTGCAATTTGTCCCCGATAGATGATGCGTTGCTCGTCTAGAGTTAAGTCTGCTTTATTCTTATTTAGTAAAGGCAGCATAGCCTGGATTTGATTTGCGTATTCAACCTCCTCTTCTGCCTTCAATAAGGGAGTACGACCAATCTCAATTAAATAGTCTCGAACTAAATTATTAACCATCAAATTTCGTAATTTCTCAACTTAATAGATCTTAAAAATGTTATATATATTGAATATCTCCGATGGCTCAAAATATTTTAGCGCTCTACCTTAACCAGAAAAGATAAAGACCTCTGTATTCAATTTTACCCTGATAAGTCTTGATTGCATCGGTCGCTTAATTATTCGCTCCCAATCAGCAATCGCTTTTTGCTAAAAGTCACAAAGGTTGCACCCTTAACAAAATTTGTTGTGTATCTTGATAATAATTACAACCAATATGTTTAAAAAGATTTGGTTATTAGCTCTTGGATTACTGATAAGTTTAATTATCATAGCCAATAGCGATCGCCAAAAGTCAACAATGTCAGAGCGGATTCTTGAAGATCCTCCGAAAAATGTTGCCGAACATCCGATAGTAATTGGCTATAGTAATTGGCCTGGTTGGTGGCCATGGGCGATTGCTGAATCAGAAGGTTTATTTGCCAAAAATGGTTTGAATAATCTTGAATTGCGCTGGTACGACAATTATACTCAGTCAATTGATGATTTGAAAGCAGGAAACATTAATGGAAATTGTCAAACTTTAAACGACACGCTTTCAACTGTTGATGATGCGCTCAAAGGAGAAGTTGTTGTGCTGATAAATGATAACTCTGCTGGTAATGATAAAATAATCGCCGCTCAAGGAATTAACGAAGTAAAAGATCTAAAAGGAAAAAAGGTAGCAGTTGAAGCGGGAGTGGTAGACGACTTTTTGCTAACTTTGGCACTAGAGCAGGAAAATTTATCTCGCAGTGAGATTAAAGTTTTTAATCTAGAAACGGGAGCGGCAGCAGAGGCTTTTGTTACGAAACAAGTCGATGCAGTAGGAGCTTTTCCTCCATTCTGGTTAACTGCACTACAAAGGTCGGGATCTCAAGAACTTATTTCTTCGGCTGCTTTTCCAGGAGCAATTCCCGATCTACTGGTAGTAACAGAAGAATTAATCGAAAAATATCCAGAACAAGTTCAGTCGTTAGTCAATACTTGGTTTGATGTATTAAGGTTTATGGCTAGTGATTTAGATCGAGCCGAAGAAATTATGGCAAATCGAGCAGGAATTACTCGTAGTGAGTTGCAGCTACTTAAGGCGGGAACAAAAATATTTACATTTAATGAGAACCTAGCGGCTTTTGTTGAAGGAAACAACATGACATCCATTCATTATGCTGCTGAAAAAATTGCTGAAAATCTACAATTTGACCTGAAGTTAATTAGTAAAAAGCCAAATATAAGAAGAATGTTTAATTCAAATTTTTTAAGCGGCGTTAAAAAATCAAACAGTTAAGCCATAATCGGACCATTGATATCTGTGCCAAAACTTTGCGTCCAGTAAGCACTGCCATTGTCGCCTACACTATATCCTACTCCAAGCTCCTCAAAAGCAGGATTGAGAATATTTTCGCGATGACCATCGCTTCCCATCCAACCAGTTACTACGGTTTCTGCATCTGCATACCCAACAGCAACATTTTCCCCTATTGTTGAGTATTGATAACCAGCATCTAAAATACGCTCGTCAAAATTACTACCATTTGAGCCAGTATGGCTCAAGGTGTCTGTATTAGCTTGATCTTGAGCATGTAAATCGGCGGCTCGATCTAACTGCTCATTAAGCTGTAAAGGATCGATTCCGACTTTGGCACGCTCTTTATTCACCAATTCGAGAATTTGTCGATCGAATGTATCTGATACAGGTATTTCTTCTGTTCTAGCCTTATCGGACTGGTGTAAAACAGTCCCATCGAATAACGAGCTATTTAACAAATTGCCTCCTTCCCCTGCTGAATATAATCCGAACTGATTATTATTGCTATCGGTCGATTCTGAGCGATATCGTTCACCATTGTCGGTGGGGCTTGCGGCTGACCGTTGGTCAGAATAAGCATGATAGTCTTGCATGTCACCTAAAGTTTAAAGTTGAATGAAGTATAAGTTTTTAAGCGATTACGTTCCGTGCGACGCTGCCCGTAGCCGATCGCTGCGTCCGTAATAGCCGCATCGCTGATTGGGAGCCAAGAAAAATTCGGCGGCGACTATACCTAAGAATAATCAGCACTTTTTTCTGATGAATAAAACAAGTGTCCCCATCAATACTAATACAAAGGCATTTAAAAAATTGTTGAGATAATGCGGTCCTACTAAAACGGTATGAAAAATCGCAAGAGGTAACGCAGGAACAGTTAAAAAATGTAATTTCCGCCACCAAACTTTTCCCAGCTTACGCTGCCAAAATTTAAAAGAAGTAATTGCTGCTGGGATCATGAGTGAAAGTGATACAGCCCCTAAAGCTATTCCCCAATTTTGCCAGAACGGCTTGAACAAAACTAATTGTTTAAAATTTATTGCCTCTGAATTTGCCAATAAACAGTGAGTGATACCTGCTACAAATGCGATGATTCCAATTGTCCGCCGATGTTTAAGGGGAAATTGCCAGTAAAACTTGATCGGACGAGCAACTAAAGATAACATTAAGCAAAATAAGCTAATATGCCCTGAATAAAATCCAAGCTCATTTAATTGCAAAAATAGAATAACTCCCATTTTTATTACCTTTAAGTCAAAAGAAGGCTGTCGAGAAAAATCTAAATCTGGCGATTTAGATTTTTCTGTAAGCGATCAAGCAAATTCAAAAGCTCCGTCAGTAACATTAGAATTAACGGTTACATCAGTACCGTAATTGAAATTGCCATCATGATTAATGGTAAGCGTACCTGATACATCAAAATCATGAGCGTCACCACCGCGAGAACCATCGGCACCTTGATCGCTATACAAACCTAATTTGATCTGGTTATCTGATTCTTCCAGCACAGTAACCGCGACAGTGTGACCAGCAATATTAACCTTGTCTCCATCACCACCACTACCGCTAAAGTTCGCGATCGTATCTTGTCCGATACTATCTAACCAGTGGTCGTGATAATTATTGTTTTCTCCTGTTACACCTGCCCAATCAATTTTTCCTTCCGCATCAATATGCTGCTGGTAAATTTCTGGTTTGGCATTTAATAGCACATTGACATCAAAGATATTGGCTCCTTCACCACCTGATAAAGAACTATCTCCGCTACCGTTAGGATTTGTGTATTGAGAACTGAAGTCTAATTTATCTATGTCGTTTCCGTCGTCAACATTTGCGGGAACATTATCACTTTCAATCGGTGTACCAGCATCACTAAATAGATTGGGCGCTTCTTCCATTGGCATCTCTGCCATATCTTTTGGTGCTTCTTCCATTGGCATCTCTGCCATATCTTTTGGCGCTTCTTCCATCGGCATTTCTGCCATATCTTTTGGCGCTTCTTCCATCGGCATCTCTGCCATGTCTTTCGGTGCTTCTTCCATTGGCATTTCTGCCATATCTTTCGGCGCTTCTTCCATCGGCATTTCTGCCATATCTTTTGGCGCTTCTTCCATCGGCATCTCTGCCATGTCTTTCGGTGCTTCTTCCATTGGCATTTCTGCCATATCTTTTGGCGCTTCCTCCATCGGCATTTCTGCCATATCTTTCGGTGCTTCTTCCATTGGCATTTCTGCCATATCTTTCGGTGCTTCTTCCATTGGCATTTCTGCCATATCTTTCGGTGCTTCTTCCATTGGCATCTCTGCCATGTCTTTCGGCGCTTCCACTGTCGGCATTTCATCCTGGCAGTCTTTGGTTTCTACATCCTCCATCGGCATCTCTCCCATATCCTCTGGCGCTTCCACTGTCGGCATCTCCCCCATATCCTTGGGTGCTTCCACTGTCGGCATCTCCCCCATATCCTCTGGCGCTTCCACTGTCGGCATCTCCCCCATATCCTCTGGCGCTTCCACTGTCGGCATCTCCCCCATATCCTCTGGCGCTTCCACTGTCGGCATCTCCCCCATATCCTTGGGTGCTTCCACTGTCGGCATCTCCCCCATATCCTCTGGCGCTTCCACTGTCGGCATTTCATCCTGGCAGTCTTTGGTTTCTACATCCTCCATCGGCATTTCTGCCATGTCTTTCGGCGCTTCTTCCATCGGCATTTCCTCTGTTTTAGTGCTGTGGAGTGGCTGTATGCCCACTACTCCATCAAATAACGAGCTATTTATTAAATCCTTTGCGTTTTCTGGCGAATATAATCCAGCATTGCTATCATTCGATTCTGAGTGGGATTGAGAAATTTCGCCACCATCGAAATAAATATGAGATTTTTGTGTGTTATTCATGTGATATATGCTATATGTATTTGAGCGATGAACTATTTGACTATTTGACTCCAGGAATTGAACTTAGATCGCCATCGGGCAATGGATCTCCGCCGAATTTTTCGTATTGTTGAACAGCAGCAGCAGCAAACGGGGCATTATAACCAGTTCCAACCTCATTAGTCACCCAGTCATCGCGTTTATCTTGATGCGAATTATCAGTATTGCGCGGTCCTCCGACCAGCGCTCCTACTAAAAGATTGTCGTTTGGGCGATCGCTACCATCTAGCGGGGCAGTACCCGCCGATCCCCTGTGATGTGCCCTCACAGGATAATTTTCGCCAAACCCGACAACGTAACTATAGTTGAGCGGATTATCCCCCAACACATAGTCAACCTGTTTCTGAGCAAAAGTCGAGTATTCCTGGTTTGGTTCGACAAAATCATCATACCACTCCAGTAAATAAGCTGCTGACATATCTAAAGGCGCTGAAGCCCATTCAGCACGAACCGCAAATCCTCCTTCAGTATGCTGTACTCCTCCAGAACCATTAAGCCAATTTTGCGCCCAGGTTTTAAATTCCTCTTTAAAAAAATTATCAGAGCTTTCAAGTGCCAACAATGCCATGGCCGCATAAGAATGATCGTCAGCAGCATAAGTCCACGAACCAATATGTCCAATGCCGTCACGATAATAATTTTCTGCTTTTGATAGGTAGGCTTTATCACCCGTCGCCCGATAAAGCCAAACAGCCCCTAAAACCAACTCGTCTTTATAGCCACTCCAGCTCGTGTAGAACGGATTTGCTGCGCTGACCGAATCAGAGTATTTGCCTTGATATTTTTCCGCAAAGTCGAAAAGTTGCACGGCATTTTCTAAAAGCTTTGCCGAATAGGCCTCATCTACTCCTGCAAAAAGAATTGAAGCCGAAGCCAAAGCCGAAGCAGTTCCAGCAGCAGCATCAGACCCTGGTTTATTGGCATCAACAGCGAAAGATGGTCGAGCAGTTTTTTGATCGATTTGTTCGGGCGGAACCCAAAAGTTGTGATCGTTGGCATCACCAACCTGAACCCAAAACCGAGTAGTACTAGACCCATTAGTTTCGTTGCACTTTAGAAAATAGTCGGTTCCCCATTTGACCGCCTGGAGGAGATCGTCAAACTGCCCAGCTTTTTGATAAGTCTCTCGATAATCTACCCCGCTCCACGCCAACATGGCCATGCTAAATGCCATGGGTTGAATGAATTTGATATGATCTCCCGCATCGAAGTAGCCTCCTACCAAGTCGCGCCCGACATCTTTACCGTCGCTAGTAGTGGAGTCAGAACGCCATTCTAAACGGTTGTCGGCAGGTAGCGGACCCGAACGGTTGGCTTCAAAAAAGAGCAAGCTTTTTTGTAGGGCTTCGCCATAGGCGAATTTTCCTTGTTGTCCGACGGATTGTTCGGGAGAATCGGGAATGTCCACAGGAGTGTTAGGACTGGTAGGAGAGGTGACGGGAGTAGGAACTTCAGGAATGTCTTCACCTGCTGCACCGCTAAATTCTGGATTCAAGGCTTGTTGTCCACCGTCATCGATAATGAAAATGGGCTTGATAGACTGTCCTGAAGTAAGGTCGATCTGGTCGTTTTGTCCCGTGATGGTGTAGCTGCCGTTGCCATTGTCGATTAAATCTACACCATAGGCTGCGGTAATTTTATAGGGCAGGTTGAAGTTTACTTGCCAGTCATCCGCCTGAGACTCGGCTTTAAGTTCTAATTCTAATTTGTATCCTCCTTGCCAATCTTCGACAATCGATGGTGCCGCGCTGAGATTCGCCCCACCTAAAGATTTTTCCTGAATCATCGGTGCAGTATCGGTGTTAGTTTCTTCCTCCGTCGGAGTTTGATTTGCCCTATTGTCTGTAGTTTCCTCCACCATCGGGTTTTCAGCTATAGATTGCACATATTTCTGCCTTTCTTCTTCAGTTAAACTACTGTAAATAGGTTCACCGACATTTTCCAAATTTAGATAATTGCTAAATTTGAGAGCGGCTTCTTCTGGATTGCCTTTGACTAAAATAATAGCTTTTGTAACTTTTCCTTTAGCTAAGCTGGAATTCCAAGAATCGCCTGCAAAGTTAACACTGTTTTCTCCTGAAGAAATAAGAATTCCGTAATTTTTAATAATTTTATGGTTTTCAGGTAGAGTAATTGATGCTTGCCAATTTTCAACATCTTCTTTGGCAACTATATTTAGTTCTACTTGATAACCATCAGAATAAAATTTGGTAATTTGATAGTTTATTTCAACTCGGTCTAAAGACTGAACCTCTGGTACTCGATCTTGGTTATCTATAGATAAATTTTGGGCTATTAATTTTTGAGCCCAATTTAGATTGTTACGCAAAAGTGGAGGATTGCTAAAACCTTGCCGATTTAAAAACAAGGGCTGACTATAACCCAACCTAGCTGTAAGGGAAATTAAACTTGAAGCAATCAATCCAGATGATAAACAAAATACTATTCGATTTTTCATGGTCAGATATTAAGTTGATTTGATTTTCAAACACGCGCCGAATATTAACGAGATTCCAAAAAACGAGAAATTATAATAATAATGAAAACGCTAAGTATAAATAAAAATATATATATAAATGGTAAATAACGTTTTAAACGTTTAAACTTAACCCAAGATTTACCCGATTTACCTTGTTTAGTTGACTGTAGCTCGGTTTTAGAAATAACAGCGAGATCGATAGTATTGATAGAATCAACTTGCTTCATTTCTTCTTTAGAAGCCTCTAATTTTTTAGTTTTACTTTGGTCGAGTAACCTATTGTTTGCCTCTTGGCTATAAAACACTTGCGTTCCGCCCGAATTGTTGACCCATTCGCCGTAGTCGGGTAAAAGCGAACAATCGTATATTTTTCCAGGCAACAATTCCGTTCCATTCGTATGAATTAGGTCGCCAAGATTCAGGATCAGAAAATCTTTATCTTTTTTTAAAATATTTGCATTGTATACTCCTTGTTCAAAAGATAATTCCTCCAACGCAGAAACTAGCGAGGATAAATTAGCTCTTTGGGATAAGTCCTTTGCAGAAGCATAATGGTGCAAGATTACGCAATTTAGCTCGATTGCACTCCGCCAAAAATAATCGCGAAAAGCAGGAAATTTTTCCATAATGTCTTGAGCAGCTAGAAGGTCTAAATATAGTACCTGCAATCCCTGCGTAGAATATGCTTTATATATTTGCCAAAGTTCTTTGGGAAACAAGTGAGACAGCCCGACAAAACCTGAATTAAGAATAGTAATAAGCTCCCCACGATCGCTTTTTACTCGAACGCTACCTTTAATTATTAAAAAAATCTTTTGTTGGCTATTTGACCATAATAATTGTTCTCCATTAAAGGTATCTATACTCGAAGCACTTGTATAAAACTCTAATTCTTCTTGCGAAAGCTTATTTTGAAAAATAGACTTAATAAAACTTTCTCTGTTTTTAGCAATATTAGTGTTAGTCATAAACCTTACATATTAAGTTAGGTGTTCTATGAAAGCAGCTTCAAACTCTGCAAAAATTGACAGCATTATCGGTTCTAAATTTGAGAGTAACTTTGCTTCTATTTGTTGCCAAGAAGCTGGAGAATCGCCCCAATAATTTAATTTATGACCGCCAAGCCAAATCTCTAGAAGTTTTTCTTGCTCCTTAGAATCAATTTTATTAAGCAAGCTAAAAACTGGAATAGAAACGCTAATATTTAAAGAGTTTTTATCTTTTAATGAGTTTTTTATATGTTCTAGTAATATAAAAGATTGATTTACATGACTAGAATATGTTTGACAAACTTTAATTAATTCAAAGATTACAAAACTCATTTGCTCATATTTTTCTGCTTCTAACTTTGCTTCAAAAGCTATATCAATAGCATTTTTCATACTCGTATTATTTTGCTCTAATTCTTCATACTGGTAAAGCTTGTCAAAAGCATGCCAAGCAGATTTTTCCCGCTCTACGTACCAGATTTTTTTGGTTTCTGATTTACCTCTTTGAGAAATTAGCTTTTTTATTAGCTGCTTTAAAAAATCAAGCAAGTTTTTGGGACTGGCTTCTGCAAACTGAACATTAAGCAGATTTCTTAATAAACTAGTTGATTCCGTTTGTAATTTTTGGCTTAATTCTTGAATTTTAAAAAATATTGTATCATGATAATATATATCTAGACTATTTTTAACGATCGCCAAATCTTTAGCAGTAATATCATTTTCTAATTCTTGCTTTTTATCAATTATCTCAGTTAACAACTTGCTAAATCCACGCTCTTTTTCAAGCTCTAAAGCTTCCATTACAAGATCGGCATTAATACTTACTAAATACTGATTTTGTAACAAATTTATAACTTCGCTAGCCATCCAGTATGTCCATCCTTTTATAAGAACATCAGATACTTTAAATTTATTTTGTGTATGCAAATTGCTATTGTTAGCGCCGTTATTGATGGCTAGAGCATTTTTATTCATAAACTTAATAATTTTAGACACTTAATACAAATTTAATTAAGAGGAACATAATTAGATTTTTCGATAATTTTCTGACCTGGCTGCGAAGTCAGAAAGTTAGTTACTGCTTCTCCCGTCACTCGATCGTTAGTATTGTCCTCGCGAAATACTAGGAATAAGCGTCTAGTGAGAGGATAGGCACCCGTTTTAATTACTGTACTATCAAGTTTATTATTATTAAAAAGGTTAATAAAAGAGGAATTGCCATCAGCTATACTATATACTTTGATTAAGCGTTGGTTTTGAACCAAAGATGCTGAAGCCAAAGATATGGCTCCAGGAGTATTTATTACCTTTTTTATAACTTCAGTATAACCCGATAGTTTGATGGCTGTAGGAAAGTTTTGAAAATCAAAAGTGCCGTAATTTTCATTGTTTACAATTATTGGCACTATCGGCATACTTTCATATTGCGGATTAATTTGCTGCCAATTAGTAATCTCTCCTGCAAATATTTTTTTAACTTGTTGAAGATTTAATCGAGCAGTAGGAGTCCATAAATTGCTAAATACAGATATTCCATCAATAGCTATTGGTGTTTGCCTAAGTTCAAATCCTCGTCGGCGAGCTACTTCATACTCGTCATCGGTTAAAGGTCTTGCATTATAGGCAAAACTTAACTCTCCTTGTAACAGCATTTCAATTCCTTTAACAGAACTAAAGTCACCATTACCTGGTTTGGCGTATCTAAGCTGTAGGTTGGGATATTTAGTTTCAATGGCTTTATTTAAACCATTTGCTACTAAAGGCGCAAATATAGGATCTCCGCCATAGCTCGATAGACCACTAATCATTATTTCTGACTGTTGCTCTGTCGAAATAATTTTCGATCTATTCTTTGATAAATTATTGGTAAAGCTAAAAAGTAATCCCAGTCCGAGCGCGGATAATACTAGACCAAGCTGTAATTTTTGAGATTCTAATTGCTTGAATTGTTTTATATTTGGCAACTTAAAGTTTTGTAAAAAACTATTCAGCGCAACTTTATTAGAATTATTGTTTTTTACTGTCTCTCCAACATTTAAATTTTTAGTAACCAAAGAAGTGGAACAAATTTCACAGCATATAGCATTTACTCCTTTTTTATGAACATAATGTTCGCATTTTGGACATTTATTTGCTTTTGAACTGACTGAATTTAAATTAGCTACCATAAATTTCTAAGATAAAATAAAAAATTGACGAAAATCTACGTATATGTCTAAGACAATAGGTTCGAGATCTTCTAACAGTTTTGTCTCAATCTGTTGCCAAGATATAGAAGAATAACCCCAATAATTGATTGAATGACCGATCCAATTCTCAAGCGATTTCTTATATTTAATAGCATCAATCATATTTGTATCTAAATACATAAATGCAGGCAATGATTTAATTTGAAAAGCTAAATCGTATTTTTTATTTAACGATTCTTGTAACTGCTCTAAAATTCGAGATGATTGTATTAACAAATCGTAATAAGTTTGCGCTCGCTCGATTAAATTTTGTAAGGCATCTAAATAAATCTGATAGTAGGTAGCTTTTAACTGAGCTTCAAAAATTGCAAAAATGGCTTTCCATTTACAGTCTGTGATATTATTGTATTGCACTGAATCAACGGCAACTTTTTGCAATTTTTGGTTGAGAATAAAAAATGATTGCCATGCGGAAGTTTCATATTCTTGATATATTTTTCTATTATTTTCAAAAATATTTTTTTGAGCAATTAGTTTTTTTAATAAGCTATCAAAAAAAAGTGTTAATTGAGAAGAACTACTTTGCTGCCAATCAAGAGAAATTAATTGTTGCATTGCTTCGGTATTCTTAGTCCTAGCATTCTGCAAAATCAGTTTTATTTCTTGGATTGCATCGTCCAAATAATTAAAAAGCAATTGATTACTATTCAAATTAAAATCCTTAAAATTTGTCGATTCCTTAGTTTGCCAAACTTTTAACTTTAATTTCTTTTGCAGGATGTCAAAAGATGTTTCGCTTTGTTGATTGGTTAAATTTAATGAATTTAGCAAAGGTTCGCCAAATTTAAAATCAGTTGCAGTTTGATGCCATTGCTCTACTACCCTTTTTGCGACCACATATCGCCAGTTATTTAACAAATCCTGTAGTTGTAGATTAATGGGTTGAATTCGAGTATCAGGACTATCAACTGTATGATACATAATTACACTATCTCACGGGTACAAAACCTGCTTGCTCGATTCGATTATTTGCTGACCTTTTGTGTTGAGTGTAAAGTTTTTAGCATTTTGGCTATTCGTCTTTTAGTTTTTGCCCAAGGCTGTGGCTGCTTTTTTCTATTTTCCAAACCCTCTAAAAAAAGTCTTGTAGTTGGTGCCGTTTGTTTGGGAGTAGTGTACTTAAATGGTCCGCCTGTAGGCTGGCTTTTGCTAGTTCTTTGATTGAGTCTTTGGCAACAAATTTCACAATGGGTTTTACCAAAAACATTTCCTACATAGTGACAAGTTGAACATTTGCGGTAACAGACTAAACAAGCTGTAGCCGAAACTGTAGCTTTTGTAACTTTAGGATTTGTAGACTCGTCGCTCCATGGATCTTTTATAATATTCATCGAGAAGTGCTTTAGTGGATACTCTGTACCTCATTTCGTTATGGCAGGTACGGGTAATTAAATATCAACTCTTACAATAAGATATCTGCTTTTTTAAGTGCAATTACTTAAACTTAACATATAATAAAGCTTACATACTATATTCTTTCCTTACGAAAGGGTGAGAACCGTATCTCGATCGTGTCTTGACTCACGAGCTAACCAGTTATTAAAAACCTCACCTCTTTTGTCAGGGTCAACATTACAGCCACCATAAACACGCTGCTTAGACGAGCGATCGCCACGCCAACATTTAAATTCGAGTTTTAACCCAAGCTGCTTAAGAATTCTTTGAGCCACTGCGATCGCCGAATCTTTTTCTGGATTGACACTTACACCTAACAGAGATTTAAGTTCGTGCCGAAATCTTATAATCATCTCTAGCCAGTCAGTTAAAGAGGACGCGGTAAACTCTCGCTCTGGCTCTAAAAACTGCTCGATTGATAAAATTTTTAAAGCTTTAATTGGTGCTGATAGCTGTCGATTATTAATGTCGGGTTTGAATACTTTACCGTTACCCTGTTTCGACATCTGTAAAAGCGATCGCCGATCGCGTCCCTCTAAATAAATATTGCCGACAGTTAGATAATAATGCAGTTGTAACTGAGAATACCAGCCAGAATCATCTTTTTCTACCAGTTCTGGTGTCACCTCAATGCCATAGCGTTTATTCAAATTTCCTTTTCTTTCTGCCAATCTTTCAGTTTCCGTTTTAGCTTTTTGACAATCGAGCTGTTCTAATTCTCGCTCGGATAAGGTTGGTGCTGTCGATACTTTTTGGCAAAAACTACGATAATTTTCTTGACACACCTGTACGACTTTTTGTTTGATGATGTTGGTATCATCGAGATCTTCTAACTCGACTGGCTTTTCTAATTCATAACCTTCACTAACAAGTTTAGCAAGAATTGAATCTCGATAATTATTTTTGCCAGCATTAACAACACAGGCTCTTTTGCCCCAACTCCAGAATGAGGCGGGAGAAAAATTAACCTCAAGACCGTCAAAATCTTCAACAGAAGCTTGTTGAAGAAGCATAATATTGGCTTGAGTCAACTTATGCTGAGATTTGAGTAAGCCTTTTACCGAAGTCGAACCATTACCAATACGATTTCCTTTAGCAGTTGTTTTGATCCAGATATGGCGAGGCACATCTTCTCTCAGGCGTTCGATAGTTTGGCACACAGCATCAACAGTTTGAACTCCCTGAGCGATTGCCCAAACTGAATCAAAATGACCTCTGATATCGATAGATACCCCAGTTTCAATTATTGGAGACGCAATTACAATATCGTAGCTGCTAAGAATATGGTCTAAATTTGCCATACAGCCCATTGCTGGATGCCCTGGTTCGGATACAGTTTCTCGATCGATTCTGAGAATTCGACGGTCGGGAAACCTTTGTTTGAGTACGAGTTCCAAATTGGTAGAACCCCACTTACTTTTAGCTTTTTGACCAGTGGTTTGGACAAAAACTTTGCGGTCTTGTTCGATAGTTTTAATTAAAGTAGCAATTAATTCACGAGGATCGTTTCCCGTGTAAGAAATTAATTTACGCTTGATTGGCGAACGATAAACGTTTTGGGCGACCCAAGTGCTGACGGGAAAACCGATGGAATCATTTACATAGTCAAGGGCGATCGCTGATAAATCGGCATCGCTTAAATAAATTTGACCTCCTGAAGAAACGACTGTTCTGAGCAGTTTTTGAAAATTTTCGATAATTTCTACACGATTACTTTGGCATGTAGAACTGTCTAGTAGATGCCAAATTACCTGTTCTGCTTCGTCTAGAATTACTACAGATTCCGACCAATCTTCAGGATTAAAATGAGCTTGAGAATTAGGGTGAAGAGAATCTATACAAAGCCCGTATCCCAGTATTCCTCTAGTTTCACTATTTTTGACTTCTTCAATATGATCGACGCCAAATCTGGCGCATAAAGCTTTGGCAAGCTGAATTCTGTGGGTAATAATTAAGCAGGGCTTACCTTTTAAAAGTAGCCGTCGCACAATACGAGATAGCCATTCAGTCTTACCTGTGTTTTTTGGCGATTTTAGACCAATGAGTCGAGCATGTTCGGGAGGAACTAAATTATCCCCAAGATATCTTTGATTGACTAATAATGGCTTGTATTTAGAAATATCTAACGCAGCTTTCAACTTGAAATTTGATAGGGAAGTTCGAGCTTGGTAAAGAGATTTAAAATAGTCAATTCCTCTTGCTGCAATAAGGTCGTCTACTCCTTTTTCTAGATCGCTCCAGGTGATGACGCTGACAGAAGCTCCCTGGAGTTGTAGGAGAGTTCCTGTTTTGGCGATCGCAGTACGAACATTTTGAACTGTTTCAGGTTTAGTATCGTTATCAAAACAGAAGATTATTTCTCTTCCACCCTTAGCCAATAATTCAAGTTGGGGAATTAGGCGAGGAGTACCTACTTTATTCCCCCATTCATCTTTGGGTTGACGATAACCATTGTAAATTCCAGGTAAGGCGATTCCTACATAGTTAGCACAAATTATCGCTCCAGCTTTTTTGCTGCCTTCAGTAAGAATAAGAGGAATTTGGGGAGTCTCGATGAACCAAGGCCAGAAACCTCGATCTTCTATCTTGCTAAGTCTCTCAACTCCTCTGCTATCAGTGTTTCTAAATTGTTCTGGATTATATTTGAACTTATTCCGTATTGGCTGAAGTAATCGATCGATTTTGCGATATTCTCTTCCTGCACAAGCTTCTTGAAGTTCTCTAAGGAATTTAGCTTCTGTCGATTCTTGGCTGTCAAGGCGCTGTCCCCCGAATTCATTCGGGAGGGGCTGTGACTCGAATTGCATTCGAGTCCTTGAAAGCCCCGTGGGCTTGTACGCGCCGTCAGTTCCTCTACTTTCTGTAGTTGTCGTCTCACTTCTGGATAAGCATCTTCTGTTATTGGAATCAACTGTCCGAATCGATCGACCTCGAACATTGCCTCTTTTTTCTGAGTCAAATGTCCAATTCTCCTGAATTCTCTTAATCCATTCATTTTTTACTGCCTCATTTTGATTTTTTACAATATTCCAGCTATCAAGGAAACTGACTTTAAGAGCGATTAACTCAGTGGGTACATTCTTTGGTGTCTCATACTTGATGAGTTTGTTTTTGTATCGATCGCAGCTAAATCCTTTCCCTATTTTCTCCCGATAGCGATAAGGGATATCTGGCTTAAATTGCCCCCAACTTGAATCTTCGCCAGTGAATAAATCTATTCCAGATACCCACCAACCGCCTTTTTCTGTGTGTTGGTATCTTTTTAGTAGTCTATCGCGTATTCTACCATCATTACGGCGATCGCTTTGGGCAATTCCGTACAAAATTCGGTCATAAGGTTCAAAATCTTGCAGGGATACAACATTTAGATCGATAATACTTTGGCTGACGGCTGAATTAAGCCATTCTTGATTGTGTGTTTTAAAAAGCACAAGCTTCTCCAGATAACTATGTTGATTGTTTCTGGTTGTTTGTGTATTACCCAAATCAAAAACCACTCAAATTAAGCTTGCTCTAGACCCCCAGTTCGAGTCATAATAGAGATTCAATTATTGAGATTGGGGTTGGTCTGTTTCTCGATTGCCGTCGAGAAAGAAAAGAATTGAAATTTGTGTTTTTGATTCGGATAACAGAAAACAACCTTTTTTCTAATTTCCTCAGCTAAATAATTCTTTACTAAGCCTAGTTAGGGCTAGTCCTTGTGCTGACTACTTTCTGGGTTTAAATTTGTGTACGCAGCAAAATTTGTCTGTCAAAACTTGTCAAACAGGTAATTTGATTGGTACAATCAAACAGAAGGCAGCAAAAAGACCAGCGCAATTATTTTTAATAATTTGCTCTTTAGCTGATCGGTCATTAAATTTGGATAGTTAATTGTTACATTCTGACTTTCCTCCTTCCCTTAATCGGGACTTTTCCCATTCTTGGGAGCTACTTAAATAGAACGCCGATTAAACCTCCTACAGTTCTCTATCGGTGTTCAGTGGTTTTTTACTAGATTGAATAAAATCCAATTAGCTGGTTAAGATTGTAACTCTATTAGAGTCATCTAACCAGTTTTAAACCGCTAGGGATCGTCTTTTAGATCGAATTGCTAGGGTTTTTGGCTTTAATCGATCGCAATCCTTAATATTTTTAAGTTGTTTTTAGTTTTTCGCTCGACCGAACATTAAACCCTTGTTCGAGCGAGAAATTGATGACGGCGTAATATTTAAGTAGGATAATTTTTTGATGAAAGTCCGAGTATCTTAGTAGAAGATTTTAATCTAAGTGTTTTCTCTGATAACATCATAACGTTTTAGGACTATTTTGCAAACTAACTACATGAACTACCTAGTGTTCAGAAGGCGCGTTTTTTGTAGGTCGGCTTTTGGGTAAGAATACTCTTACCCAACGCCGTGGTTGGAGATGCTGGGGAAACCCCAGCCTCCCCCACGACCAAAACGCGACCGTGGGAAGCTTCCCCCAAAAAAGCCGCCGCTTCGCTATCATCTCCCACTAAACTCCTATCGTCGTTTTGAGGGAGAATTCCCGCTCACATTCGTTAAATGTTTTTATTAGCGAGAGATCGGTTATTTTTGTTGGGTCTTTAATTTGATTGGAGAAGATTTTTTCGTAGACTGACATTTCTTTTTTAAATTTTGCTGAGATGTTGGCTCTCCAAGCTCCCCGTACTTCTTGCTCCACCAATTATCATTACGAGTTAAAAAAAATACGACTTGCTTGTGGTTAGATTTATTCCTAGATTTTGGGTCACAACAGCGCAACAAAGACTTCTGCTCATTTTCTTTAAGATAATTGTATTGTTCGAGATTCTGGTCGCAGACGGGACATTTGTATTCCGATAGGATTGTAGTTCCTTTGGGTTTTCGGTTAGATTCTGGCAAGGTTAGTTTGGCGAGCGCTAAGGCTGGGGAAAAATAAGTCTGATTCCAGCTAGTGAGATAAGGTTGCCATTTCTTCTCTCCTTGAGCGATCTCATCCAATGAAGCTTCCATGCCAGCAGTGAATTGAGCATCGATCAAATCGGCAAAGTTTTTGCCCAGAAAAGAATCCACTGTCATGCCCAGTTCGGTAGGAATTAGCTTGTTCTGGCTAATCTTGACATAGGAGCGAGCTTTAATCGTCTTAATTGATGATGAGTAGGTGCTGGGTCTTCCAATACCTTTTTTTTCCATTAAAGCTACCAATTGAGGCTCACCGTAGCGTGATGGGGGAGAAGTTCTTTTGGACTCAATTTCAGCTTTAGATAGTTCAAGAGTTTGTTCTGGTAAGAGAGTAGGCAATTGGCTATCGGCACTAAGGTTATTCCAATATTTGGCATAACCTATGAATTTAACCATCTGACCTTTCGCTTGCCAAAATACCGAACCTGATTGTGATAAAACAATAGTCCGATCGATTAAAGCTGGACGACATTGAGAAGCGATCGCTCTTTTCCAAATTAAGAGATACAGCTTGAATTCTTCATCCCCTATTTCTTGTTTGAGTTTAACAGAGGAATAGCTCAAATCGCTGGGACGAATGGCTTCATGCGCTTCCTGACTATTTTTAGCTTTTTGGTGTTTTCTCGGTTTTTCCAAAACATTTTGCGGATCTTTGTTTTCAAGCCAAGCTTTGGCCGCGTCACAAAATTCTTCGGAAAGAACTACCGAATCTGTTCGCATATAGGTGATCAAGCCCTTTTCATAGAGAGACTGGGCAACTTTCATAGTGCGATCTGGACTCAGCCCTAACTTTGAGCCAGACTCTTGTTGTAGAGAAGAAGTGATCAAAGGAGGAGGAGGATTTTTAGAGGTTGTTTTTTGCTCGACTCGAACGATCTTGTGGGGACAACTCTTTGCTATTTCAACCAAATTTTCTGCTTGAAATCGTTGATAAATTCTGGTAGATTCAGTCTGCGGCTTTTCTAGTTCTGATTCATTTTCTGATTCATTTGGAGTTACGTTGGATGCTCTGCCACCATAACTATAGAAAGATCTAAACCCTTCTGCATATTTTACGAAAACAGAAAAATAATCCTCTGGCTGGAAATTATTAATTTCTTTTTCGCGATCGCAAACAAGATGCAAGACTGCCGATTGAACTCGACCAATGCTTTTGGCTCCCAGATTCCAAACCAGTGGGGAGCCTTTAAAACCAACTAATTTATCTAGTAAAGATCTAGCCAAACCCGCGTCTACAAGGTGGGAATCGAGCTGACGAGGAAAGGCGATCGCTTTGTTGACAGCATTTGCGGATATTTCGGCAAAAGTTACTCTAACAATATTGCGATTGACACCTTTAAGAATCTCCCAAAGATGCCAAGCAATTACCTCTCCTTCGCGATCTGGGTCAGTGGCGATAAAAACCTTCGCCACTTTACCCGCAGCTTCTTTTAATTCCTCGATTGTTTTTTGGGATTTAAGATCTTTTGGCTGAAACCGCATAGAAATGCGATCGCCAACAAAATCAAAGCCCAAGTTATCTTCCCCATCGTTAGCCAAAATGCGAAAATGACCGATGCTAGCTTTAATGAGCCAGTTAACACCCAATATCTGCGATATCTTCTTGATTTTTCCTGGACTTTCGACGACTAGTAAGTTCTTTGGCATATATTTTTTTGTTTGTTTTCAAGTTTGGGGACGATACTTTCAAAAATTTGTTGCTCTTTTTGAGGACTTAAGTTACTTCCTTTGTCTATCCAAACCTTTCGATTTGGTTCAAACTCCGCTCGTAAAAATTCAGATTGATCTATTTTATTTTGGAAAACAATAGTCTTGGTTTTCCAGTCGATACCAAGAATACTGCTTTGGTTTTCCAAAATTGATTTTTGATTTAGTTTTAGATAATTTGCTAATACGCTGGTAACTTTGGCTATACGTTCCTGCTCCTTTGAATTAGAGACATTAATATTGACCCGATCGTTTTTGCCGATAGCCCTATTAACTTTGTGGCGATATTGAAGTTCGTCCCTCGGATGATATCCACTGTATAGTTTCCCTAAATTATAAAAATAATCAGGACTGATTGCTAAAAACTGCCTGTCTTCTCTCTCGTCAATATCATGGTGCTGTTGTTTATCAGTTTGCCCCCACCAAGCAAACTGCGGGCTGTATTTTTTTTGCTGCAAAAAATCAATAGCGCGGGCATACTGCCTAATGACAGCAGGGTTTTTAACGGCTCCTGCATCGGGATAGAGGACAACTTTTTGAGAATTCAGAGTTTTTGATGCCGAACTTAAATATTCCTCAAATGTTTTTGGAGAACTAGTGAATAGACCTCCCGAAGCTCCGATAACTATTTGATTGTATTTATTGGCAGCTAACTGACATTTGAAACCAATGGCTTCGGTAAGTCCTATATACTCAGAATCTAACCGACCAGAATGAGGTAAACAATAAGCAAGGGGTAGCTCTAAATTTTTCTTATCATGGGAGGTAATATTATAGTCCCTCGACTCTACCTCAGTCTTTGCCCAAAAATATTTATGTTTTGAAGTAGTATGGCCTCTGTATTGCCAGCCTGTATATTTGCCTCTATTATTTTTGATGGGAATAAGTAAAGCTGGAATTTTGAGAGATAAGTTATGTCCATCAGCAGTTACCCCAGCTAGTAAATTGCTAGTTTTTTCAATTGGTTGTTCGGCTTGTACTGACTTATATTGATAGTCTATTATTTGTTCTCGACTAAATCCCCTCTGTTTTAAATTCTCATAATCTCGATCTGAAATTGATAGAGATTGAAGCACTTTTCTAATTTCGCGATCGCGGTCGTCCTCATTTAGTAAAGCATTTCGCCATTTTTCTACTGCTTGTTTGTTTTGTTCGGCTTTTGCTTTTAGTCTCTCTCGATGTAGATTTTCAATTTCAATTTTCTTCTGAGCAGAGAGTGACGATATATCGTTATTTGAATTACTCCACTCACTAGATAATTCTGCTGACAATTCATGGCTGATATATTTGCCCCAAGCTCCATTTGCAGTTTCGCCAGTAAATTTATAATAATTTGTATCGCCACGTAAATTCATGCACAGCAGATGTTCTCCCTCAATTCCTAATTTTTTACTTTGGCTTGGGGTACTAAACACGATCGTAGCCTTGAGACATTTTGCAGAAGTACCCAAGCAACAAGGGCAAGGATTTGTTTTACTCGATCTTATATAATTACCATTCATCATAAAATGTTGAGAGGATACTCAGTCTTCGGCTTTGCGCTAAAGCACTAGCTCCGCGTCGCCAAGGCTGAGAGGATTCAATAACCCCTACCTGCCCTAACGGGACGAGGTAGGGGTTATTGAAAACCTATTTTAAAGATAAAAAACGCAGCACGACTAGCTCGATTCAACTACATAAATCTTGCTCTAGCTTCTGCCAATAGGTAATATCTGCTTCTTCAATACCAACTGCGAAAACTAAATTTCCATCGAGCATTTCGATGCTCATTCTTTCGTCATTAGATTTGACAGTTAGATAATTTCCAGATTTAGTAATTTTATTAGCAATCGAATATGAATTTTTTTGCAACTCAACATCTTGTGGTGACAGGAAAAAAGTAAGAGGTTCCGCTTCTCGTTCAATTAACAACGAAGCTACTTTAAGAATTTCATAAGCTGGATTGATTTGATCGGGAAATAATTCTAACATACTTTTTGTCATTACCTTTGATTTTATATTACTCTGTTTAAAGTATAAAAATGAAAGTAATTAATACCGATCGAGTGCAAATATACGAGATTGAAAATTTAAGTTAAATTTCTCAATTTGCTAAATTTGAACAGTAGTTCATGTAGATCGAGAATTAACCTGGTTGTAGAACTCAACTAATTCTAAGCATTTATCCAAATCGGGATCGACGATAATAGCTTTACATTCAAGATTGTCTATAACTGATAAAATTCCAGGATGCGGGATATAACATACCACGACAATATCAGATCTATCGGTCGATAGAGAAACTGCTTGATCGACCATTTTCAGTAATTCCATATTGTCTAAATCATCATGGTGGCTATAAAAAATGTTTTGTGTTGTACTGTTAAATGGACATTGCCAATTAGCAACAGGGGGGAAAGAAAGGCATAAAGATACTGTTTGAGATAACTTGTTAATAAACTCGTTAGAACTAGGCTCTAAAGCGAATACAGAATGTTGGTCTATATTCCAGCTTTTTTGCGGCTGACGAATTACTTTAAGTATCTGTTCTTTAGCTGAAGTAATAGCAGTTGAGGCAGCTTGAACTATCTGAAGTTCGTTAGTTACAGTTGATTTTTCAACTATTTCTGTGGGTTCTGTTTGAGAAAGAGAGTTGCCTAACTTTCTTTGTTTTCTGTATTCAGTTAATAATTTTTTTGAAGACTCTACATTAATAGTAGATTTTCCAGATTTAACGTCATTTATGACCTCTTCTACTAATTCATCAGGTACTTTTGCTAAATTATACAGTGCGGAAATTTTAATGTTAGACAAATCTTTTATATTATAATCTTTGAATCGATCGTAAAGTGTCATAAACCTATTGGCAGTATGATAACCAAAACTTTCTCCAAATTCAAAATTAAGCCAGCCAAGAAACTGACCGTGTTCTAATTTAGCCTTAATATCTAACATATACTTTCCAATTTTCATTGAATTAGCTAAGTTATCAGCAATTAAAACTCTAATATTTTGAGTTCTCTCATGAATAAAAGTTTGAGTTGTCTCATCTAGAGTATGATAGTCAAAAACACTTTCCTTTCTTGTTTCAAGAGTTTTGATTGCGTCTAAATAATGTTGTTTTCTATAATTTTTTTGGTAATTAGGCTTGCCATAGAATGCAGTAACTCGATCCTCAAATTCTTCAGCTTGATTTTGTAGATATGCTTTGTCTACGTAAGCTGAGTAGACAACTATACTTGTATTATGGTTTAATGAACTTAAATAGGATATAAAAGCTAATCCCCAGCCCTTATTTTTCCATTCATCTTTTATTTCTTGATAATCGTAAGGTTCGTTATTTCTGGGAATTCTATAATCGACATAGCAAATAGCAATGTCATTTTTTTCCCAAAGCTTTAAAGCCTCTTCATAATTTGCAGCAAAAAGAACTTGTTCGGCAGGTAACTCAAGATCTCTCAGTACATCTTTTTTGCGAAATTTACTCGTACAAATTTCGTCGTCCACAATTAAAACTAAATTTTCTTTATCTTTATTTTTAACTTTCATAGCTTTCTAAAACTAAAAAATTTATGGCGAGAATTAAAATTGCATTTATTGATAAATAAGAACGATAGTAACTAATAATGATACAATAATTTTGTTTAAATGTTAATTTAACTTAAATAAAATATTTAAATTGGCTAAGAGCTAAAGAAATTTATTGAATGTATAAGTCTATAATACGGGTAATTATACTCATTGGAGTTTGGCAACTATTGAACAATTCCTCAGCTTTGGCACGGGATAATTCAAAACCAAAATTAATAAAAGTAAAAAGAATCGAGTTTGTGGGAAATACTGTATTTTCCGACTCGGAATTGAAAAAAGTACTTACTCCGTTGCCAAATCAGCCTGTATCTTTAAATAGGCTTCTTCAACTGAGGTCAGAGATCACCGACTTCTATGTCAATCGAGGCTATATCAGTAGTGGGGCATTTTTAAAGCAGCAACAGTTCAAGAATGGAGTTGTCACAATCCAAGTTGTTGAAGCAAAATTAGCGCAAGTGGAAATACGAGGCAGGTTTAAGTTAAAGAAGAGTTATATAACTTCGCGTCTTCCCGTAGGTGAACCTTTAAATAAAGAGACATTACTGTTGTCTTTGGGAAAGTTAAACGACGATCCAGCAATAAAAAAAATAAGCGGCGAGTTAGTTCGGTTGACTCCTAATAGAAATAACTTAATTCTCGATGTTGAAGAAAATAGAGCATTAACTTCACAATTAAGCTTGAATAACTATTTTTCTCCTTCTATAGGAGGTTGGGGAGGGACGGGCAGCTTGAGGTATCACTTACTAGGATATGGAGACTACCTTTCTATTAACTATAGTAGAACTGCCAAAAGTGGGCTAGTTAGATACGGAGTTAATTATAGTATTCCTTTTAACTTTCAAAATGGCACTATAAATTTTAGCTATTCTAATGCCGACTCAAAAATTGTAGAGGAGCCTATAGCTAGTGCTATTGATATCCAGTCAGATTTACAATTGTTTAAATTGAGTTTGAGGCAACCTGTTGCATTAAGCAGGAATAGTAATCTAACATTTGAAGTTGCTGCGGAACATATACAAACACAAACTTTAGTTGATGATTTTTCTTTTGCTTTTACTAAAGGTCTAGACGATGGTAAAGTTACACTTAGCGCTCTACGCTTAGGTCAAGAGTTTTCAACTAAAAATGCTAGTAATTCTTTTGTGGTACGCTCTCAGTTTAATTTAGGAGTAGATTTATTAGGAGCTACAGTTACGGAAACTGGTATAGATGGGATTTTTTGGAGTTGGCAGGGACAAGGGGAATGGATTAAAAAAATTGACAATATTTTTCTGGTTATTGGTGCTAATGTTCAACTAAGTGGTGACAAGCTGCTGCCAATCGAGCAACTTAGCTTAGGAGGCAATGGAAGCGTTCGCGGTTATCGAGAAAATTTGAGCATTGGAGATAATGGGGCGATCGCCAATGTGGAAGTACAAATACCTTTATTTAATTTTGCTAATGAGAGGGGAGTCATCAAGATTGTCCCATTTATAGATGCTGGAACAATTTGGAATAATTCAGAAGAAACAATATTACAAGATACATTAGTTTCTGCTGGACTCGGTTTAGATTTGGAGTTGAAGGAATGGCTTCAGGCTCACATCGATTACAGCGTTCCTTTAGTAAAAACAGATTTGCCTAAAGACTTTTCGGAAGAAGCGATAACTTTTAACTTAGTTTTTCAACGTTAATAACTACATAAGGGGTTTATTATGCTTACAAAAACAATAATTTTCAGTTTATCTTTTACAGCTTGTCTCTTTTCAGCTTTTACTTCTCAAGTAATAGCTTCTTTAGGGAGATACGTCCCATATAAAGAAGATCGAGGTCATATTGTCGAGCAAAGAAGAAGTGTTGGCAGTGGCACTCGCTCTGAGTGCGAAATAGCTTTTCCTCAAAACTCAATTACTCTGCTGGTACCCGAACAGAAAGTGGTCCATAGAACAGCTAAAAGCAAACCCAAGCTGTATTTAAACTCAACAGTTGATTCGCGCATCCCGATAAAATTTGCTCTGGTAAATTCTCAAACTACGGAGACGGTGATGGAAACCTCTATTAGGCCAAAATTGGGAATCAATACAATTGAATTGCCCACACAAACTAAACTTGAAAAGGAGAATCTTTATTTATGGTACGTCGCGATCCCTTGTAAGGGAAGTTCTCAATATCAAGATACGCTAACTTCTTCAGTTCAGTACAAACCTGCTACTTTTACTGTAGCAAATCAGCTAGAAAAAGCTAAAAATAGCGCTAAGGTTGTCAATATTTATGCAGAAAATGGATATTGGTACGATGCTTTAGAGGCTTCGATGATGATTAAAGATCCTGAGAACCCAAGCTCTATTAAACGGTTATTAGAAAGTGTTAATTTAAAGATTGAGTAGCTTATAAGACAGGGAGGGTTCGTGACATAAACCCCACACCAAGAATATTTGCGCTTGTGTGGGGTTTATGCAAGATAAGATTAGGATAAGCTAAGATGTCTTGGATAAATAAAGCGATTTTGTAGTCTATGCTGGAAAAGTTTCGGGAGATTCGTGAGAATCATTTTATTAGATATTTTATATATGGTCTAATTACAGCAATTCTAAGCACTTTGTTTCTGGGGTGGAGTCAAATTCTACAGCCATTGGAATTAATAATCTATGATTTTAACTTCTGGTTGAAACCTCCTGAAGTGACGGAAGAGCGTATTGTTATCGTAGAATGGGACGAAACAAACATAGAAGCTTTTGAAGAAACTATCATTTCCGATCGAACTTTATCTTTATTGCTTGCAAAAATCATCGAGCAAAAACCAAGGGAGATCGGCATGGATATTTATCGAGACATTCCTGTCAGCTCTCCTCAGCTAACAGATGAACAAAACTTGAAATATTATCACGCTTTAGATAATATTTTTCGCAATACTAATAATTTATTTATCGTCAAAAAAGTTATCGAGCCAGTTATAGCAGCACCCAAAATCCTCGAAGAGAAAGATCGAGTATCGGCATCAGATTTACCAGTTGATGAAGACAGAATTGTTAGAAGAAGCTATGCTTATCCGCTTACTACCAAAGAAGGAGAAGCTGTTGGTTTGGAATATTTGGGGGTAAAGCTTGGATATGAATATTTAGCAGATGTAGGTTTTACGGCCGAGCCAGTGGAGCATCATGCCATAAAAATATTTAAAGATCGAGTAGCGATTATCCTAAAACCCTTGAAGTCTTTTCTTGGTGCCTCAGCCGATGACCAGTACAGTATTAATTTTCTAGTGAATTGGCGAAAAGCAAATCCAGCATTTAGGAAAATTTCGGTGATAGAAGTTTTGAATAACCGTGTTCCAGCAAACTTTTTTACAGATAAATTAGTTTTTATTGGGGGAACTGCAACATCTACGGCGGATAGACACGTAACTCCTTTAAATAGATGGAATCAATCTGTAGTTTATGGAGTAGAAATTCAAGCACAGGTTGCTAGTTCGATAATTAGTGCTGCCCTTGACAATCGGCTATTAATCAATCGAGTTTCCAAATTTAAAGAATTACTCGTAATAATAATTTCAACAGTATCGATTATATATATTTCCTATCAGAATCAAAATCTTCGCAGTATTAATTTATATTTTTTAACTTTAGGATGTAGTGTTGCTATTAACCTATTCATATTTACATTAAGTTTTCTTAGTTTCAAAGTAGGTCAATGGCTTCCTATTTCAACTGCTATTGGTAACACATGGATTCTTTATTTTACCACAAACTATTATTTGTATAAAAAAAGAGAAAACGAAAGAATCGAGCTATTACAAGCTTTTATTGGAGACTTAAATCATTATTTGGGTAATCGCTTAGAGCCAATTATAGCAAATAATGATGAAGTAAAAGAGCTTGCTAATGCCATCAAAAAAAATGACTATGTTGATAATGTGCAAAAAGCGGAATCTATCATAGAAAGAACTGAAGATTCGGACAAGGAAATTTCTCGCATTTCAAGCTATCAGAATAAAATTAAAAATTTTATTATATTTAATTTTTTAAAAAAGCAAAATAATTTAGAAAGAATTAATATAAATACTTTTATTGATAGTGTAGTTGAAGATTTTATTCATAATAATGACTATGATTATGAAGTAGAAATTCAGCGAACATACGATCGCAATCTTTTAGAATCTCCAGGATATATCGATACTTTAGCTTTAACTGTAGTGGTTGAAAATTTACTCAATAATGCCTTTTATGCTGTTTCTCCTCATTATAGAAAAGACCCTAATTACAACCCTTTAATAGGAGTCAGAACAAGGCTATATCGAGGATTAATTAGAAAACGTCTTGAAATTTCAGTGAAAGATAATGGTGTAGGCATTCCCAAGAAAAATCAGCAGAAAATATTTGATGCGAATGTTTCCTATAGAATGGGACAAGGAATAGGCTTATTTTTAGTAGATATAATTGCCAAAATTTACAACGGCTCTATCAAAGTCAAGAGTAAGGTCGGAGTTGGAAGCACTTTTATTTTTACAATCGTATTTCGATAAATCCTACCTTAATATTAAACAAATGCCGTTAATTTACAAAAACAATAAATTGCAACAAATAATCCATAACCCAAAAGTAATTTGTATATTAACCTGATGTATCTTTTGTTAATTTCAAACATAATAATTAGATACCTTTAATTTGTTATAAAAAACTTAATTGCCAGAGCCTAAAAAAATCAGATCGTTTATCTTGATATTTCCTAAAGGAAAAGGAAAAGGTCCTATAAAGTAAGCGGAATCACCACATTGAGTTTTGATATTAAAATACATAACCACTCGTGCAGAATCAGCAGATTCCTGAGTGTCCCATAAAACGCTTTTAAAAGTATCTCCAAAAGGATGAATTCCAGTTGGTTCCCGCCCTCCACTCAAACAACCAGTGCCACCATTTACCCAATGATCTTTTCCCCTAATCCATTGATTTCCTTCAAATCCACTAACTAGCTTACGTCCTAAATTCTCGATATCATCAAGTTCTAGGTGAGCGCAATTATTGTCGCAAGGAACTTGGAAGCCATCAATTTTACTACCGCTAATAGTTCTATTTGCATTAGATTCGGCATCCCCCCAAATAAAATCAACTCTAGCAACAAAGCTAATTTCTGCTTGAATTGGATTAGGGTATTCAGAAAATGGTAATTCATTTAAGCCTGGAACATCAGAAATATTTGAATCTTTATAGTTTTTAAATTTTTTAAGTTGGGTATCCGATAAACCAGGAATAGAATCAATTTTGTATTCTTGAAGATTGATAGAATTAAGCTGAAGATCTTTTATTTGGGGATCGTTAATTAGTTCCTCAATCTTAATATCTAAATCACTACTATACCCATTTTGCCTTAACAAATCAGCAATGGGCTTAACATCAGAAGCTGATTCTAAGCCCAATTCAGGGATTGCAGTTACTAATGATTCTAAAGACTGTTTGCCAACAATTGAAAAGTCTTGTAAGGAAATATCTAAAGGAATTGAAGATATTTCGCGATTGAGGCTAAGGTCTGAACCTTTTATATGATTATAAATATCTTCCAAGCTGTAAAGCTGTGGAGAAAATGACTCTTGTAAATCGCCTAATTTTAATACAGTATCGATACTATCATTAACTTTCCATTCTCTTGATGCTTTCCAACCAACAATGTTATCGACCTCCTTTTCCACTAAACCATCTTCTCTAATTGAGTCTAAATTTGAAAAAGAAAATTTACTCCAGTCTGGAAAAAGTTTTACTTCTTGATTGGAGAAATTCTCAGAAGTTTGAGCAGAAGCTTTTTTACCTACTTGAGATAGTACAAAAATAGTCAAAACTAATATTAAAAAATATTTTAAATATTTAAATAGGTTAGTATAATTTTTGTGATTTATCATGAATTTTACTATTTTGAAAAGAATCGATTTTAATTTTTAATTGAGCAAAATATTTGTGTTTTTCAGATGTGATCTGCCCTTCAACTCTTTTCCATCCATTTAAAGTTTTTTGAGATTTAAAATTATTATTTAAATCTAACTTATCCCGATATTCAATAATTTGAGACTTTGGATTATAGGATAAGACAAAATTATTTTTTTCAATTTTATTTACCTGATTTATATCTAAGTAGCTTTTAACTGTAAATGATACATTTGAAATAATTAAATCCTGTTTTTTGTTATTTAGATCTTCTTCTATTGCCTTATTAAGGTTAAAAACTTCACTTATGGACAAATTCACCTGTTTGCTTTTTGGGCTTACGCTAAGTAGATTAGCACCTTGATTGTTATTTAACTCTATTACGTTTTTACTTTTTCTCATGTAAATGTTATCTTTATTTAACTTGAATTGATAATTACCGTTTTCATAGTTAGCTAACTTCCTCATTAAACTAAATACAGATATTTGATATTGCTTTTCAACTCGCTTATTTCCAATCACTGACATGCTATTATTACTAAATGATTTTAAGGCTTTGCTCAGCTCATTATAACTTCCTAAATTACCTTGCAAGACTACGTTTTCTTTCCCAGGAAAACCAACCAATAATAATTTTCTATTTGGGTCATATATTTCAAAAGCATTATTCTCAATTTTGCGAACTATGTAACGATCGACATAATATTCTTGCTCATTAGTTTTTTTATAGCCATAATCAAATTTGTTTTTAGCTTGAATTAATAAACGCTGGCTAATAATTCGAGTTCTAATAATATCAGCCTGAAGCTTTATTGTTTGTCTAAAATTTATTAAATTATTAATATTTAATTTAACTGAAATATTTTTAAGATAATCTCGTACAGTAGTATAAGTATTAACAAGTAAACTATTTTGTTCTTGGCTTTTATAAGATTGTGGCGGACTTATATTTATTTTTTTGATATGATTATATACATTGCTTAATATTTGAGGATCGTATTCTAATATTAATTTTGGATTTGCCTCATACACTTTATTTATTAAGCTTTCAGTTAATTGAAGATTTATTTCATTAATAGGTATTATTTCTGGAAAAAAATCATTATCTTTTCCATATGCTACTAGCTTATTCGATTCTGAATCAATAATTGCAACTGACTCAGAATTTCGCCAAAACTGATAATTGCCAATTTGCGAAATAGTATAATCAACATGATTATTTAATGAAGTATTTGTTAAATCTAATGCTATTTGTACAATTTCTTCTTGTTTATTTTTTAATTCATTATCTCGATCGCTTTTTTTATTAAAATCGATTGTATTAATATTAACAAGCGCTTCTTTTTGATTATTAAGTATGCTTTGCAATCTAGAATATTCTTTGTTCATTTCTATCGCTATATTTTTATAAACTGCAATATTCATTGTTTTGTTATGTTAAAATCAATTATTTTAAAAATTTCTAAATTTTCAGTTCTATTAATAATTTCAATGCCAGAAATTATGAATAGTCCACATTCATTATCAAATCGCCAATCTATAATTTCTGGTTGCTTAATAAAGTTAGTCTTGTTTGTAAGAATTTGTTCGTCGTCGTCAATATTTAATGTCGCACATAATAAATTATTCAATCTAATTTCTATTTTTTGGGGAATAAAATTAGGAGGAAATGGATATTTTTTTTCTTCAATAGTTAAAAAACTTATTAATTTAATATCATTGATTATAAGCTTTTTAACTTTTTCAGATATTTTTAAACTTTCAATATTCATTAGCTTATTCCATAAAGTCAAACTCTGATGTATTTATATTAAAATTAGGAGAAATTGGTACTTCTGGCATAGGAAACATTCTATAGCTTTCTTCTTTTCTATCGGTCAATATCCGTTCGCCAATTATCTGTTGATTGGATCTATACTGTTTTTCTCGTTTTATGAGGCAGGATTCAATATTGTTATGCCACATAAAAGCAGTTTCATTTTGCATTTTGATATATTCTTGGGAAACATGAAGTCGATCGATATCTATAGGGATAAAAGCCTCTTTTTTATTTTGAGAATTTTCGTTTTTATATATACAGCTAAAAGGTTTCATTTTTAAAATGTTAGAAGGCGATCTAAGTTCTTCTAACTCGTAATGGGTAGAAATGGTTTTGCTTTTTTGCCCTCCATAATTGATTGTTTTAGATTCGTTAACAATTTTTACTTCTCTTTTACCCATAGTATCTGACCATTTTTTTGCTGTTTCTTCGCTTTGTGGGTTAAACCAAAAACGAGTTTTGATGCCAGCATTAAGCTTGCCAGCCATGTTACTGTTGTAAGTTTCGAGTATTTGGGGATCTGATTGATAGCCATAAATCATGACTAATCCTTTCGATCTATGTCTGGCAGGCCAATCTATTGATTGGATTGATTTTATAGTTGGATATTCATCTACACAAAAAACCAGCGGAATTTTTCTAGATTTACGAAAATTGCGATTTATAACTAACTCAATTTTCGCTGAATTCATTGGACTTAAAATTTCTTGTCGCTCTTCATCGCTTTGAAAAATTAGAAGCTCTTTACTGCCCAAATCTAATGAAACATTTGTCTTGCCTACAAAGCATGATACTAAGTCTGGCCTGACAAATTTTGATATTATGTTTTGCGCTCCAGCCAGAATACCAGCAGCAGTTGTATTATCGTTCTTGTTCAAAGCTACGGACAAATAAGGGCTAAACCCTTGTTCGTGCCAAGCTGACAATCGATCTTGTTCGATTGCATAGGCTAATCTTTGTCCCAAGTCGGGCATTTGAATTATAGCTGCTGCCATTGCCAGGTCGGGAAATTTTGACCCCTTTGCTACTAAAATAGCAGTCACTAATAATGCTTGCGAAGCGCTATCAAAAAATTTATTGCTAGTAGCGTTTGCTTCTCTTGATTCATAGGTTCTTACAAGTGTTTGACACATAGTAAAATCCAAATCATTTTTTAAAAAATCCAGATCGTTTATGATGCACGTATAGTCCTTCCCAGGAGCAAAGATACGGATTTTGTATCCGTGCCGAGCAGCATACCCTCCGATAAATGGTGTTTGTCCATCCTTACGTTCTGAGGGATCGTCATCATCATTCGGATTGCCATACTTATAATCATATAAAAGAATCGGATAGCTTTGATCGATGGCTGAAACAAGCAATCGATCGATAACGCTAAAGGTTTTGCCCATTCCAGGCGCACCAACTACTTGAATGCCAGGATTAGCGTGCGGTACAAATAAGGCTGGTGGACGACCGAGAAACAATAAGTAAAACCAAATGACTAGAGGATTTAATTGCCAATCTTTAAAAGAGCCACAGTACAGACAAACATGCTTGACATTTTGTGCTTTTAGTTGTTTTGCCGCCGTCCTAATTAGTCGGTATTTAGTCCAATTTTCAGCGAAGTGAGCAACTGACCGTTCGCTCTTACTTTTTTTACTTTGCGTTACAGCAAATAGCTGTAATAACAATGCCATTGCGATCAGAATTAACATGTCGGGCTGGGATAATATCTCCAGGAGTCCGCTATCATTAAGTATTTCAATAAAAGTTTCCATTTGGCTCTAATGGTAGTAATCTTCTTTTGGCATCTTCTTGCTGGCCCAGAGTGCCAAGCTTCTGGACGACACTAAGAGGTATTCCTGTTTTTTCTAAAGCTTCTGTGGTTGATATCCCGTTCATTGTTTGAGCGATATATTCTTCAATCGCTACAGCTAAGGGTTCATTGCGTTTAATACGATCTTGCGCGATACTTGTATCTAGTCCCAGTTTGATATCTTCGGGGGTTGCATCTCCAAATTTAGTTTTAACCGTGTTAACTACTTCAGGCTCTGGTTTCGGTTTGGGTTGAGGAATCGGTTCGGGTTGAGCAGCTTCGATAAAAATTCGGTCGCGATCGCTATCATTATTATTGAGAATAAATTCATATTCTTGTCTGTTACCTTCTCCATCAACGGTTTCAACAAATAAATTAGGATATTCATTTGTCGTAGTACCTTCTAAATCTAGGGTCTGTATTTGTCTGACATATAGAGATCGAGCTTGTCCTGTTTCAATCGGAGCATTTGGGGTATAAATATTTTTTGATTGATCTGACAGCAGGACAAAATCAATAATCTCATTGTTTTTAAATACAATCGGTGTACTCTTCCCTGGAACTACACCCGCCGTAATTGGTTCTTGCTGTGCCTTTATATCCTCCACAGTAATATTTTCAGCCATAGCAGGTATTATGTTTGCCACAAGACTAAAAACGGCAATCGTTAGACTGTACTTTATTTTCATTGTTTACCGATTAATCTCCAAAAATGAATTAACAAAAATAGTGACTTGCTCACCAGCTTCAAGGTGATAGATTGGCACCTTTGCCAATTCTCTTTCTACGATTTGCTCCGATCTTTCATCCAATCTTTCCTTACTCGCAGTAAAAACGCCTTCAGCAGCACCATTGAGTAAAGAAGAATTGCGATCGCTACTGGTACGAATAACGAAATCGTCTGAAATTGTTGTATTCTCGTCAGGTTGATTCAACTCTTCAAAACCTTTTGCGCCAGCCGCCATCAATCCGATCAAAACATCCTGACCTAAAACAGCACCGCCAGGATCGGTAGTCTGCTCGGAGACTAAAGGGCCATTATTTTCTCCCCTGATTACAATTGCTCCAGGAGGGAGCAATTCTTGCTTTAAAATACCCTGGGAATCTTCATAAGAAACCGCCACCGCATTTAGATAAGTTAAGCCACTGGTATTAACAGATGTTACTTCAACAATTAAGCTTGAATTAGCTTCAAGAGCGATTGAGCCATCACTAGCTAATAGAGGTTCGGTCAAACTAATTACGCCCCTGGATTGCCCAGGATCGATCCCCTCACTCCAAATAATTGAACTTGAAACTTCTCCTGATAAAGTCGTGCCTAATGGGACTTGTTTACTATTGTTAGTTGCAGTAGCGTTAGAATCAGCAATTGATTCTGATGTAATCTGAGATTTCTGACTATTGGGAGGATCTTTATCTACTGGGACATTACTTATTAGTTCAACTTGATTATCTTTGGGAAGAACAGGTAATATTTCGCCCGCTCGTTCCTCACTGTTTTGAGGAACGAGCGGGCGTTGAATAATATTATCAATATTTTTAACACTTGCTAGCTCGACAGATGAAGTAACACCCATTGATGCAAGTTGTTTTAACCTATCTTCTTTATCAAACTGCTTTCTTTTTTTTTCTAGATAAGTGTCTGCTGGTTTGTCTTCAAAAAGCAGTTTAGTCACTGCTGGACTATCTAAAGCAAATTGTTTTGGTTGATTTTCGGTTTGTTCGGTTTCAATTGTATTTTTTCCAATGGAAACACTAGCTACTTTAGTTCCTTCTTCCTTTGTAATTATATTGTTTAAATTAAAATTATCTTTTTCACTGGGCTTAATGGCAGTATTATCATTATCAGTTTTTTCAACCTTAAGTGTACTTACTTCCCGAACGCTTCTAGGCTGTTTAGGTTCGACTGTAGAAGTATAGTTAGAAACACTTTGACTGCCAGAATCAATAGCATTTGTGGCGACTAAATCACCATTATTTAAATTAGATATAGCTGCTTCGCGATTGCCTACAGCAGAACCTAAATCGGCTAATTTAGCCCATTGTTCCAAAGGGTCAACTTCAATTTCTTCAACCTTTTCAACTTCTGCTTGCACTGGTGCTGGTTGAGTAGTAACAGGCTGTGCTGTTGGCTGTGCTGTTGGCTTTGGTAAAGGTTTTTCTACCACTAGCTTCGGCTTAACCTTTTTAAAATCGCCATCTTGGTCGCTTAGGGCAACTTCAGCCTTCAAGCTATCTTCGCGAACGATTTTTGCCTGGGCTGATGAATATGGTTTTTCAGTCGGTTTGTTTTGAGATACAGATCCACCGCCTGATATTTTCCCATATAGAGAAAATACTAAGACCAAAGCAAAAATAGCGAAGGATGCAACCACAGCTACTGTAGTAAATCGCCATTTTATATCCTTTTGTTTTTGGCGGTCGGAAACAAGCAATTGTTTTTCGTCTACTAAGGGCTTTTCTTCTATAGAATTTGTACCTTGACTTTGTTGGGCAAGTTCTTGAAGTTGTGCATCTGAAAGTCCCCGATCTTGTTCTAAATTTCTAGTGTCAATTAGGGTGCTATTCATAATTATGGATTGAAGTAATGATTAGTCCATTTTTCATTAAATGAGCTAAATGTTTACGAAAAGCGCTTGGCTCATCAGCGCCAAAAACGTTGCGATAAGGTTCAATTGTTTTTAAAACAATTTTTTTATTAAATCGAGCTTGTCTTTCTTCTCCTGCTTGAGTAAGGTCAACCCTTGTTCCAATAACGTTTACTGCATATTGATTCTTGTTTCTAATTGGCACTCCTATATGGTAAATGGTAAATTGTGAGGTCATAGAACCCGAATACACTTCATCAGGTATCAATTTAGCCATTTTTTTGAGGAATTCCTGCCGAAATCCTGTTTGAATCAAATAAGAAGCCGTATAGACTCGGCTAGGAACCAAATATTCTGTTCGATCGCCACCTTCCTCCTTAATTTTGACTCCTTTATCTCTAGCCTCAGTGCCAGGGATACGACTGTCCCACTCCCACGTCAGGTAAAGCCAATTGCTGACTGTTTCGCGAATAACATCTTCAGAGCGGAAATCACTGTCTTGTTCGATCGCAGTTTGAGTAGATCCATCCTGCTGTTCGACAAAGATTTTTTCTTTGGTAGCAAGCTGATGATTGTTACCCACCAGGAGCAAGTTTACTAACAGGGACAAAAATAAGGCACCTGTCAAACCCATTAAAGATGCTACGACCTTATTTGTTTCTTTTATTCCAATTAGAGCGGTTTTTGATTTTATCTCAATTAAGTTGTTCCGTTTATTCATGAGATTTTTGTTGCTTTATTAGCCGCAATTTTTGCGGCAATCGTTTTCGCGACAGCAGCTCCTCCACCTGTAACAACAACACCTCCAGCATTTATTCCTGCCTTAGTAGCTCGCGAGATCCCCTCGAATAATCCATCTCCTATACCTTTAGAGATAGCTATCGCTAAAATAGGAGCAATGAGCGAGATAAATACTAAAAAAGCGGTATCGACACTTGCCGAACCTAAAGGTTGTCCTGCTTGTTCTGTTAAAGCTAAGACATTAGCGGTAAACCCAACTACGATTACATAACCGAGGGACATTAATAACAAAGAGATATAACCTGACAGCCACTTGATGATATTTGGTCCTTGAATCGGTAGAGTTGATAATCCTAAAGCAACAGGAGCATATAAAGCTGTAAGTAATAACGATGCCTCAATTGCGTTGACAAAACACCATTGGAGCGTACTCAAAATATACTGGAATAAATTAACAAAAGGAATATTAATAGTAGAATCTAACTGAGTTACTACGCCACGGGCAATCTGTTCCAAAATATTATCTTGAAGCGGTGATGTACTACCAGAAAGACTCTGTGAAAGCTGTTGTGCCTGTTCGATTTTGATAGGGTCTTGAAGACAAGCCTGTAATTCTGAACCGCTTTTATTAATACATTCAGAAAATATTTCTCTGGCGCGAGAATTAGCTACAAGAGTGTTTTGTACTTTTTGGATTGCATCGCTAATACTAATTCCTGCAAACGTCATTTCAAGAATTCTACTCAACCAATACTGACTGAAAGCGCGTAAAACCTTGATTAGATTGGCTAAAATAAATCCGTTACCTGATAAGAGAATGCCAATTGCTAGAGGAAACTTTAGCATATCAATCACTCTTTCTAATCCAAGAGATTTGTTGTTTGATTCCTTAACTGCCAAATAAATTAAAGATAAGGCGGCAATCAGCCCTCCTAGCTCCGTTAACGCCTGCCACAATGGCTGCCCTGGATCGACGGAAATTTCCCAAAGACGATCCCATGAACGAGCAGTATTTTGAGTTAGTCTAAAAGACTTAGTTAAAACTTGCCTCGCTGCCTCGTTGCCGTAGTTTAGTTGTGAAAAAAAATAAGCTTGAAACATAATATTACTTATTACCTGGTATGGTTATTAAGAAAAATGAGTTTTCAGCAGCGCTTGAAGCTGCTGTCGAAGCTCTTTCTTCACGGGTATTTGACTCTGAAATTTCTCTTAGGTTTTCAGATTCGAGCTGTAACCCTAAACTGCGGTCTATCTTCGCATCTTGCATCTCTGAAATAGTAATCGCAGCCGTCTGTTGCTCGATTGCATTTTGGTTGGATAAATTTCGCAAAAGATTTTGGGAAACATCCTGATTGGTGCTGTCTTTTGCAATGTTGATTGATTGCTCAGCCGCAGCATTAGCAGCGTCAATTTTAAGATTAATTTTGGACTGACCTGCCAGGGACAAAGCGCTATTTTCAGAGTATCCTTGGGTTAAATCTCTTAAATATTGCTGGTAGAGTTTGTATCGGCTATTATAAGTAGTCTCAGTTTGAGTGCCTAAAATATCGTCAAATTTAGAAAGATTAGGATCTTCATTGAAGAGAACACGGGCTTGTTGTACGTTAGGAATTCCCAAGTCTCCTGTTTCTACTTCCTGCCCATCACCGAAGCTTAAAAAGGTTTTGAGATCGCCAACAATTACTGATAAGTCTTGATTTATTGAAGTGATAAAATCCCCAGCTCCCAAATTGTCAAGTACAAAATTAACTAAAGCATTTTTAGCCTTATCTTTAAGAGAATCGATCGCTTGGCTGGAATCGAATTTAGGATCTACGGATAAATTGCCATCTCTAAGTTCGACGTTTGGCTCTAAAACAACTCCATCCTCTCCGCCAATGCGAGTAGCTGGATTTAATTTAAATTCTGGATTGGCATTAAGGTCAACATTATTTTCATTAACTTCAAGATCGACATTTGGGTCAATATTAGGTTGAGTATCATTAACTTCAACATCTATATTATCAAGATTCGATTGCGCCCAAACGGGTAGGCTACATAGTACTTCGCCTATTAATAAGATAAGTATTAGTATTGATTTGAAATATCTGTATTTATTCATGAGGCTTTCAATCCTATTTTAGTTAAAGGAGAACCTGAAATTAATGCGTAGCGAAATTCTTGGCTAAATTGTCCTAATGCTACTAATTTTCCTGAATTAGTATTTGGGTATTGTGCGAATACTCTTTCTCTCGCCGCTCGTTCATCTGGGCTATTTGCTAACACGCCCAATTGAAGACTTGAAGGAAAATATAGGCATTTCCATTGGCGATCGTCACGGCACAAAAGCCATTGAGAATACATCTGTTGTGGATTAGCTGTAAAAGTTTCTGAGGCGGCTTGACGAATTAAATGTGAAGGTACTCCTACGACATCACGGTATCTTTCAGCCGAACCACTATTGGTTTTACCGATTAGCCAATAGTCTGTATTGGTAATAATTTGGCTGCTGACGGTAGAGTCAGCGATTTTAGCTATCGAGTCAATATCTTGACCGATAATTAATACGGACTGACCTTGTTTTCTGCCTGTGGCAAACCTCTGACCGACAACTTTGGCAAATCCAGCTTCTCCTAACAAAACTGAACACTCATCCATCACAAATAAACTTTTTGGAGATTCTAAAGCTGCATTGAGACAGGCCATTTGGCTGACTAGGGCCATGACGAGAGAATTATTTTTATTAGTCAATCCTGATAAAGCAAAAAATGTCATTTGTGGGGATGGTGGCAGATCCGACGGTCTACTGATAGCTCTACCGATATTAGGATCTAGTATTTTGGCTCCAATTTGATTGTTAATCTGATTAATAGCACGTTCGTCAATTTCCTTGCAGTCAGTCAGACCTAATTTTTCCTTTGAACAAAAGAAAAGTAAATCTTCAAGGACTGGAATGTTTTGCCATTGGGAAGATTGCCATCCATGATCGAAAGCTTCGTTGTAGCGGTCGATAATCGATCGATCGTGGAAAAAAGTATTAAGCAATCTCAACATTACTGAATCCACTCTTTCATGCAATTCTTGATCTGCGATTTGACCCATTGCCATGGCAATCAACACTTCACGTAAAGAGTTTTTCCAAATTCTTAAGCGCTCTACCTGTGTTTCTGCGTCAAAATTGCTTAAATCTGGGGGCTGAATGACGTTGAATGAACGTTTGAGAATGTTGACGTAAGAACCTTGTTCTCCCAATAATTGGGTTACTGCTTCAAAGGTCGATTCTCCAGCATTAGACATATCCATGCCCACTACTTTTATTCCTTGTGCTAAAGCCTGTTTAATTATCCCAAAAGATAGGATAGATTTACCTGACCCAGACTTACCCGTGATAATTGCTCGCTCATTATTCTTGAATAAATCAATGTATAAAGGATATCCCCCTTCTTTATTAATTAGTTCCAGGCCATTTTGATGAATATTTTGTGGTTTAGTTAAGGGCAAGATTCCTCTGACAGATATAGTATCCAGTTTTGTTCTTCTTTCGCTTAAGGTTTCAATCGCGGTCGATCTGAGTAGCTGTAGATTATTGATCGGTAAAGTTTCTAGCCACAATTTCCAGCAGACATTCTTTTCCCGCTTAAACTTTGCTGGACTAAAGGAGTTTATAAGGCGAGTACAAGCACGATCTAATTCTTCAAGGTTTTGACGATAAACTAGCAAAGTAACTGCTGAAAAAACTAGTTCCGCACCCTGATGTAATCTCGCTTGAGCTTCGATTGCTTCGTCTTGTTGAAGAGTGGCGGCTACATCGATTCCAGCCCCTTCCTCAATTGCGGCAGCGTTAGATGCGGTACTCTGTTTAGAAATTTTGATTAAATCATCATGAGCTTGCCTTTTGTCGCCATTAGAGATTTGCACAAATATTTCTGTGTCCCTAACTGTTAAATCGCTTATTCTTGACCAAACCCAATTAAGCTGATCTCTTGGATCTTCCCACCCATCTGGAGTTCCGCCTTTATCTAAACTGGCTACAGCAACCAGTTCGTTATTAACAGCTACTACATCTCTACGTTCGTAATGCTGAGGACAACTTTCTTTTCCCCTTTCTCCCGCTAATAGGATAGAAAGCGTATCTGTAGGGTTTTGAGGGTCGGATACTTTGATTTGATAGTCAAATTCTGACCCGATTTTTTTGACTTTAATAATTTGAGGTATGGTCGGAGCTGGACCACTATTAAAGCGATACCACAGTAGTTCTTCCCAAATTTCTTGTGGGTTAAGAGGGCGTAATTTTAAACCTCCTTTAGTCCCAAGAGTAGTTTTCCAGGGATAATAAGAGTTAGCGTAAATTTCATTTGCTAATTGGACATAAATATTTCGTAGATGGTGATCTGTTGTCCCAGCAAAACTTTGCGCCTTTGAGTTAAATGATTGTTGTAGCGAATGAGTAATTTTGCTTAGGAAATCGCTTTTATCGCGCATATCTTGTCTTTCGCGAGTCCAAGTAGCAAACGCATACTGGCTCCACTCTTGTCTTAGACCTTTGGTAGTAATTTCTTCGACTCGCAGTTCTTCTCCTAAAAGCAGTAAATCTATTAAAGGCAATTTACTTTGGCGACGGAGTTCCCGCAATTGATTAATCCGCTTTCTAGTTTTACTTCTACAACCTAAAAACAGAGTTAAGCTTTCTGCAAAAGGAATATCTTTTAGCGCTTCGCTTAAGGCTTGGGCATGAGAATCAACTTCAGCATCATATAGTTCGGGATGAATTCCATCCAAGGCAAATGGTATATTTGCCGACCATTTACCATGAGGATCGCATTTGAGCAGAATTGCAAATTTATCTTCACCAAATTCCAGCTCCATGATTCCATGAAGATCGCTCTCGACTTGAAATGCAACGATTTTTTGTTTTTTCCCCCCAGTTGTATTAGTTGTTTGGGATTGGGATTTAGGTTGTCGTTTCAATTTCATTTGACGCTCAAAAGATCCTTCAGTTGCAGGTACAAAATAACTATGTAAATTAAAATAACCTTTACCTGGCAAGGGCCAAAATTGATCGGTGAACTCATAACTGTTTTTTCCAGCTAGCAGAAGCCAAATAATAGATAGCCAGATTGAGGTCAACCCCCACCAAAAAGTCTTTAAACCTAAAAGCATATCGAAAATAACGTAACAAATTGCCGAAATTGCAGCAATTGGAGTTAGCTGTTCGTAGGTTAAAAAGAAAAATTTTGGTTTATCGTCCAAAGTACGAATAACTTTAATATAGTCTTCTTTGCTTTTTAAAGAATTCTTCACACAGTATTACCTCCAAGAATTACGGTCGAGATAACCTGAATTCCAAGCACGGTAAAAAAAGTAATGCAAAAAGATTTGACGACGTTACTAACATCATTACCATGCGTGGCACCCCATGCCGCCGCCGCCGCCATAGTAGCTAAACCTAAAATTACGACAATCCGAATAAATGACCAAAAGCTTTTAACGGCGTTGGCATCTATCCCATCTGGACCACCAGAGCTAACAATCTGTGATGTCGCTGTTTCAAGCGCCTTAAAAAGTGCAGCCGAGTGGGCTGCGCTTTGATAAGATAAACAAAAAGTAACGGCTAAAGCAAAAATAATACTATATTTCCAGCTAAGTTCGATCTTGAAAAGATGATTGATTACAAATGTGGTAAGAGCCGAAACTGCTATCGAAATTAAAAAGATAGCGAAAATCATCGGCTCTGTATAAACGAAGTACGCTAAGACTACAGCTATTAGCCGAATAACCATATCTCTAGATTTTGAGTCTAGAGGTAATGAAGTGAGAAAACTATTACCAATTATATTCATCAGATTTTTTGTTGCAAATTATTTTGAATTTCTTTTACCCTTTGGATTGGTTGTTTTTGCTTCCAGGCAACAAAGTTTTTTAAATTCGTGATAGAAATCTCATTTTTCTCAATCTCTACCAGCCCATTGCTATGAATTTTTGCTTTGTAAACATTCAATCCATTCCGATCTTTTCCTGTAATTGATAAAATATTATGTTGAGAAAAAAAACTTTTAAATTCATAAAAACTTTCTTCAAATTTATCTAAATTAAATTTCCAAAATATTTTATCTTGAGTTTTAAATCCTTCTAGTAAATGTTCGGCTAATAAA
This sequence comes from Pleurocapsa minor HA4230-MV1, assembly GCA_019359095.1. Lineage (NCBI taxonomy): Bacteria > Bacillati > Cyanobacteriota > Cyanophyceae > Pleurocapsales > Pleurocapsaceae > Pleurocapsa > Pleurocapsa minor. The sequence goes on from JAHHHZ010000001.1 coordinate 49,181, forward strand.
TTACCAGATTGTTGTTTTACCAGACTTTTCTTGTCTTTTGGCAATTTATTAATGTAATCAATATCTTGATTAGTTAAATCATTTTTAAGCATTTGCCATTGCTCGTTATGTTTGGCTACCGCATGATAACGATCGCCAATTTTGATTTCACGAGCTTCTGCGGTATTAGATATAACAACCTTTCCCCATCGTTTACTCTCTACCAAATATGAATTAGATTCTGAGTGTTTGTTTAACTCGTCTAATACTTTAAAATATCTATGAAAATGACTATAGATTTCCTCCGCAGCTTGAGAATCTTCAATAGAATTTTGCAATTTAGCCCCAGGTTTGAAAGCAGCCGATCCAATCTTTCCAATTCCCGATACCGATTTAATTCCCAGTGAAATAAGATCTAGACCATCAATTTGTGAGCTATTCGATTTAATCTCATCGGCAAAACGATCTAATCGATCGAATGACTCTGCTGCCTCATCCGCGAGTAAATTGCCAATTTTTTTTTTTGGTTTTTGGGAACTCAATTCACCATTTGTTTCGCGTTTTGCGCTAAATACGATTGAATTAGCTTATAACAATTAAATATTAAAAATCAATAATGACAATTTTTAAAAATACACTTAAAAATTATGATTTAAAATTTTGTAATGTAGTATATTTTTAGCAAAAGAAAATATTATTTTGTTATTTAACGGGTAAAAATGTAATATCATATTACACTCGAAAAAATACCTGTATTTTTGCTTTCATGCGTATATTTTGGCTTAAATACACGTATTTTTGCTTTAAAAAAAGTTTACAAAGGCTCTTATGTCGTTGAGTCAATCTGAAAATTTACGTGTATAATTTGACTATAGCGCATCAATTTAAGTGCTAAAAGCTTTCATACATGCATTAGTTACAACGTTATTTCGTTTCAACATGTAAACAGACTAATAAAATCTGATAGATATTTATGATGCCAGAAGAAGAATGTAATAGCACTAGTAGCACTGACTATATTCAAATAAACTACAAAGGTGATACGGATGAAGGAAAAATAATTAACTACTTTAGACGCAATCATGCAAAGCGAAGTCAATTTGTAAGAAACTGGATTGTTAACTGTTTTGCATATCCATATTCCGTAGAACAGGGCGCTGAACCCATCCAAAGAATACAAGCTTGTATGGAATCAAAAGCCAATTTAGAGAAACAATTAGAGCAGGTAAAAGCCGATTTATACAGAGAAATCAACCGAAAAGAAGATAATTAAATGTTCTAATGAAACATCCAAATAAGACAGATGAAATTAAGATCGAGAACGAAGGTCAAACTGCTACTTCGTCTAATACTAACAGTATCTACATTGTAGGTGGAGAAAAAGGTGGAGTAGGTAAATCTTTTTTTTCACGATGCCTAATAGAATATTTTATTGCTAAGAATTGGAGTAATTTATTTACATTCGTTGAAGCCGATCAAAGTATAGACGACATTATTCCTTTGTATCGAAACTTTTGTACTGACTCGATCGCGATCCAGTTCTCGGATAATAAATATGACCAAGACCAAGCGGATAAAATCCTGACACAAGTTAGTAAAAAAACGGTTTTACTCAATCTACCCTCTAATATCTCTAGTATGTTTGATGCTTGGGTAGAAAGATCTGGTTTGACTACTCTCGAATTCAAAGAATACTGTAGTAATATAGTATACTTTTTCGTGACAGATGGATGTTCACAAAGTGTAGAGAGATTTTTAGCTCAACTAAAGAAATATCCCGCACAGAGTCTTTATCATTGTTTGGTATTCAATCCAGGTCGATGTACCTCTGGTGGAGATTTTCGATATTTAGAAAATTCGTGTCCTGAGTTACTAAAAGCTATTTTAGATAACCAGATTCCTATATTAAAGCTACCTGAGATGACTCCATCACAGCAATTTTCTTGCGATCGCCAGAAAATTCCTTATGTCGAGCTTAAAGAATCAAATGATTTTCGCACTAAAAGAAATGGCACGGTTCTAATAGACAAACTTGAAAAACTTTTCAATCCTTTATTCGATCTAAACCTATCTTCCGTAGAAGGTTTGGCTAAAATCGTTGAAGAACAGAAAGTTCATCGCGAGTCAAAATCACTTCAATATTTGTATGGCTGAGCAAGATGGAAAAAGAAGAAAGATTAGAAGAAGCAAAGCAATTAAAGGAGGATCTTTCGTTTCTCAACGGCACGCTGCTGGACGAATTTTTAATGCACAAGCCAAAAGAAGTTCAACGGCGAGTCCGTAAAACTGTAGAAATCTGGAAAATCGATCACAACGATCCATTTTTTTTAATTTTGCTTCAATGTGGAATTACTCAGATATTATATGAACTTTTTCCGAATGAAATTCACCAAGCTTTCGACCACGGTAGAAGAGAATTAGTTAAAGTCATTGAAGAGTCAAAAGCCGAATTTTTGACAGATTTAACAAATCTAGTCGAACAGCAAGAAAGGTTAGCGTTAAATATTTCAACGGCAAAAATTAATACAGAGATTCACAAGATTCTCAAAGAAATTAACCACAATCAAGGGGAGACATCTTTTACAGTTAGCAAGAAATACTCATTCCTAAAAAAAGCATCTTGTCTGATTGCCTTATGTTCTTTCGGCGTGGGATTTTTTGTTAATGAGACGGCGATCGCCAAAGAGCGACAGCAAAATATAGCCAGACATGATCGAGAAACTCTTAAATGGGCTAAGAGCAAGGAAGGTAAAGTAGCCAAAAATATTATTAGCTGGAATGACGATCTGGTAGATGGCAGTTGTAAAGATAAAGTTAATTCATTGGGTCTTAGTTTTCAACTCGGTAATACCAAGACGACTTCTGGCTTCTGTGTAGTTTTTGTCGAGCCAGTTGAGCGAAGAGAAACTGGAGAACTAAATTGACGCACCCCAGCCTGAAGGGGACGCGAAGCTAATCCTTTAGGACGGGGTTTCAGACCCATTTATTAAACGATGAAAGCGAATTGGTCAGATTTACCAAAATATAAAATAGCAGCGATTCAATTTAATTTAATCGATCGTTCTTACCTAATCTTAGAAATTGCTAAACAATACTCCGATCCTAGCAATATATATTTTTGGAATCCAAGTTATGATTACTTACAAAAAGCCGAAATAATTGAAAATGCCGTCAATTTTCATAATACTAATTATTGTGTTGAGGAGAAAATTACGGCAGTCGGAGAGAAAATTAGTAGCCCTGGAATCCTAATTTTTGAAGGTTCGGGAAAAATTAATTCCAAGTTAAATTACGAATTAAGAAACTACTATTTTCAAACAGAAGCAAAGCATCAAATAATCTTAATAGATTCAACGGTTTCAATTCCTCTTGAGCTATACGCCATGATCGCCGTGTTAGAGCTGGGAATTCCAGACCATGAATATATTAATTTATTGATCGAACCATCAACCGATGATTCGATCGCTCGATCTTTAGTTCGAGCCTGTTATGGTCTGCCCAGAGGGGAGATAGAATTGCTACTTAAAAATCATCTGCCCTCAAAGTCTTTAGTCGAAAACATTACTGATTTTAAAACGCATAAATTAGCTGCAAAAGGACTAAAAATAGTTCCCAAGCCAGATGTTTTTGCTGGGGGGCTAGATTTACTCGATCGAGATTTAGAGAAGATCGAGAAACTATTTACTCAAGAGGCAAAAAATAGAAATCTCAGACCGCCAAAAGGTTGTTGTTTATGGGGTTTGCCTGGTACTGGTAAATCTCTAGTCGCCAAGATGATGAGCATCAAACTAAATGCGACTTTGATCGCCTGTGACTGGAACCAATTGATTGATAATAACTTGACCCAATCTTTAACTAATTTAGAGTATGTCTTAGAGGTGGTCGATGGTATTGGAAACTGCATTCTATTTTTTGATGAGTTTGAAAAAGCCTTCGCAGGGTGGAATTCTAATAGCAACGGTGGAATCTTAGCTAAAATGGCTGGAAAGCTTCTGACTTGGATGCAAGATCATGAATCTCCTTCGATTATGTTAGCAACAATAAATCATCTTGATATGTTGCCACCAGAGCTAATTAGGCGATTCAACTATATCTGGTTTTTCCCTTCTGATATGCATGATGGAGCGCAGTGGGAAATTTTCCAGCTTCATTTGGCGAAACATTTTCCAGGATTTCACGAGCAGCTTACGGATACTCAATGGCGGACATTATTTACGCATTATCGTGGTTGTTCCCCAGCAGAGATTGCTGGAGCAGTAGAACGGAGTCATCACGAAATTTTCCATAAAGAACTTCACCATGATCTGACCCCTGAAATTCTCTTAGAAGAACTTTACGCAGAACGGACAAAATTTAAACCTGCTGCTACTAATAAAACCATTTCAAATGCTTTAGCCAAGATTCTAATGGAGGCTGACTTTGCCAGACCTGTAAGGGGAATAGACACGAGTAGATTCGCCCGACTACCTAGAGAATTATTTGAGAAAGATCCCGATCCCGACAAGTCAAAAGTTGGCTATGACGAGTACGAAGAATTGTATCACAAACTCGTTCGAGTATCGGGTCAAGCTTTTTTGTGAAGTTGATACGACAGTTTATTTTAATCGATTGTCTTCTGTTGATTAGGCTGTTCTCTGGGAACATTCAGAGGGTGATCGATTAAAAATCCAAATATTAAAAAAAAGATAGACCAGAAGGAAACCACAATTATCAATTTAATTACCGCTACATTGGCATGGTACTGGGCAATTTCTTTAGTTACGGAATCAGCAATATCTTGATTTTTGTTTTTCATTTTCCAAGATAATTTAATCTTTTTTGATACTTAAGCATAATGTTTTAAGATAGCATCTTATCAATGTATGTAAAAACAATGAATTTTAAAATTAATTTAGTAACGTTATTAATATTAACAACGATGGTTACGACTGAGAAATCGATTTTAGCAGAAAATAGAGGCGCTGGTGCTACTACTGGCGATTTTTCTTGGCAAAAAGGCAAACCGATTGAAGCTATTGATTTGTGGCATGAAGAAGCCAAGTTATTCCATCAAGAAAATAAACGTAATTTGGAATTAGAGACAATTCTCAAGATTTCTCAAGGCTATACTCAACTTGGGCAATTTCGTCTGGCACTCTTGGAACTAGAGAAAGCTAAGAAATTTCCTGGGCTAAACTCTAACACAAAAGCTTTAATTAAATTGGGAATCGGCAACGCTCAAAGCGGCAACGGGAACTATAAATCTGCTTTGATCGCATATCAAGATAGTTTAAACAAGAAAGTATCCTTAATTACTCTAAATAACTTAGTTAAAACTCTGCGAGAGCTAAAAACATCGGTATTATTAGAGGCTGAAGAAATTATTAGGGCTAAAGATTCAAAAGACTATTATTCTCTTGCTAAAAGTTATGAATTACAGGCTAACGTTTATGCCGAGCGAGCGCTAATTTTAAGTAAGCAAGAAAACTCACTGGCTGCTGTGTCTGCTTTAGTTGAATGGAGTAAACTGGAACAAAACACTTTAAGCTTACATCAATTAGCTAAAGGTCAGGAAACCCTAAATAAACTCCCTCCATCTAAGCAGCTAGTCTATGTGTTAATTAACTGGGCAGGAGTAGATAATGATAGATCGGTATACTGGCTAGGCAAAGCCGATGCGATCGCCAAATCATATAAAGACCCTCAGCTCGAAAGTTACGTACTTCTCGAATTAGCCTATTTTTATCAAAAAAAGGCTAATTTAACTCTAGCATTAGATTATGCTAAAGAAGCCGAACTAAAAGCAAGCTCGACCTTAACTTCAGAAAGTTATTATCGTTCGCAAAAGTTAATAGCGGACATTTATCAGGCACGAGGTCTGAAGGAGCTTGCGCTTGAAAAGTATAAAAATACAATCGACACAATTGACGTTCTAATAAAAACAGTTTCTTCTAGTAGTCCAAGCCGCGTAGTTAAGTTCAACAAAGAAATTCAGCCAATATATGAAGATACTTTAAAAATTATTTTAGAGCAGCCTGAATTATCTTCTCTTAGAGACGCTATTGTAATTTCCGATCGACTGCGCTTGTTGCAACTCAACAACTATTTTGGCGAAGACTGTTTTGAAATAGAAAAGCAGCAGTTAAGCAATAGTTCCCGTATTAAAAAAAATATGGCGATTCTAAATTCTATTGTATTACATGACAAAGTATATTTTATTTTACGATTGCCCGATGGTAGGATAATAAAAAGCGAAAAAATGATTTCTAAGTCCGAATTGTATGAATCTGCTAAAAAGTGGCGCGCTGAATTAAACACTTCATACTCTTGGAGGTTCCGCCACCATTCAAGATATTTCTATGATTTGATCGTAAAACCTTTTGAAGCAGAACTAGCATCGGTACAAGAAAAAGAAAAAGTCTTGGTTTTTATTCACGACGGAATTTTGCGTAATTTGCCGATGGCTGCACTCTTTGATGGCAAAAATTATCTAGTCGAGAAGTGGGCGATTAGTTCCTCAATTGGCTTAAAAATGACAATTGAGCCATCTAAAGTTTTTTCAAAACCAACAGCATTGGTCTTTGGTCTTAGTAGTCCTAAAAAAGCAGGCTGGTCGACAATACCAAGCGTAGACCAAGAAGTTAAGAAGGTTGGAGAATTAATAAATTCTAACCAATATTTAGATAGTAATTTTACAGAAAAAAACTTATCAGAGCAGTTAAAGCAGAAATCATATTCTGTATTGCATTTAGCTACACATGGATATTTTGGCGGTACAGCAAAAACGTCTTACATATTAGCTTATGATAAAAAAATATCGGTTCCTGAATTAGAGTTTTTGCTAGAGAATAGTGTGAATGCGCCAAATTTGCTCGTGTTAAGCGCTTGCGAAACGGCTTTAGGCAGTAAGTTTTCAGTTCTTGGTTTGGCTGGTGTTGCTGCCAAAAGTGGTGTTAGCTCGACGTTAGGGACATTGTGGCAAGTTGCCGATGCAGACCAAAAAGAAATGATAAATAATTTCTATACCAATCTTAATGATGATTTGTCAAATAAGGCGGTCGCTTTACAAAAAGCTCAAGTTAAACAAATTAGACAATTAGCTCATCCACAAAAATGGGCTGCTTTAAACTTAATTGGTAATTAGTATGGATTTCAGAATTATTTTATACTTATCTATTTTGCTTCTGCTCATGGAAGCTTTTTGACAGATATATTTCATCAATATTTGCGAAATTTTCCTATATCCAAGCTTGAAGCTATAGAAGCAGTAATCTTTTACAAATATTGATGGTTGAAGTACAGCCTAAAATCAAATTTCTCAATTTGCTAAATTTAACTTCCCGAAAAATTTTCTTTCTCACAAAAGCTAGAATTAAAGATGAAGCATCAAAATAATTCTTTTATAAAGGGACGCAGACGACCTAGAAATCATCTAAACAATCTAAAAACATCACGGCATTTCAATTCTTCATTCAAAAAGAGAGTTATTTTTTGTTTAAATTATTTCCGAAAACAAGATCGACAGGGATTAAATAAACTATCTAACGCTTTTAGCGTAATAGTCTTAGGTATTGTTTGTCTCTTATGGAGCGGCTATTTGTATTCGTCTATAAAAGAAAAAGCAACTGCCCCTAAAGCAGCATCAACTTCTGTTACGGGAATATTTAATTACGCTGGTTCGCCTATATATTCGGCGCTTATCGCTTCAGGTATAAACACACCACTACGAAATTTAAACCCCAAATTTGAGGTAAGATACACCAAGCCTCTCAACAATGATTTTAGTACAGACTACGCGATCGCTCAATTAATTGAAGGCGAATTAAGTTTTGTCTATACCGATCGACCCTTAAACGATAGAGAGTATCGAAGAGCAAATTTACGCTCTTTGAATTTAGAACAAGTTGCTTTAGGAATTGATGGCATTGTGGTATTTGGCAATAACTCTCTGCCCGTATCAAAGCTTAACCGAAACCAAGTCAGAGAAATTTTTGCAGGAAAAATAACCAACTGGAGTCAAATCGACCCGCAAATTGACTTGCCAATTACACCAATAGCAATCAAAAACGAAAAGGTTGAAGGAATAGAAATAACGTCGGCAAATATAAAGTATGCTGAAAATCATACTTTGGCTTTAAGAAAACTAATTGGCACTCCTGGAGCAATCTGTTTTGCTTCCGCCTCTTTAGTTCAAAATCAGCAGCTAGTTAAAGTGCTTGCTTTAGCAGATGGCGACTCGACAAACTATATTAGTCCGAAGGTTGATGGTAAAATCAACCTAAGAGCATTTCAGGACGGAAGTTATCCTTTAACTAGAAGAATTTTTCTTATTTATCGTCAAGATGGCAGTAGCGACCAAAAAGCAGCTAAATATTATGCAAATTATCTTAAATCTCCAGATATACAAGAAATAATTGAAAAATCAGGATTTGTCTCAATTTATTAATAACTAAAAATATAATTAATCGATCGGCACAATGATTTTAGTTCATAAAGATAAAAAAGTTAAGAAATATAAGAAGGCTAAAGCTAGCGAAATTCCTTTTGTCGTATGGTTACTGGAGAATCCCCAAAGTACTATTAGTTTACCTGGAAGAATTTCTCTCGAAGATCACGACTATTTGCATTTGTTATTGGATTGCGATATGTCTTCAGCAGGAGAAGCATTTGTAATTGGCTCCTGTATGGGAAGCGATCCTGATACAAAAAAAATTCATATTCTAATTTTTAAATTTTTCGCCAAATATGTTTATCCTCAAGCTTACAGGTTGAGTAAGGAAGACCTGGCTAAGTTCGATCGTGGATTTAGCTATGGAAAATACCTGTATTGTAAAAATAAAATAGCATTAAACACAATAAAGTCTTTTGATTGCCAAAAAAAATATTCTGTAGAACAAATACGAAGCTATCTAGAGATAAATTTAGAAGAGCAAAGAAATATAATGTCAGATGAAAATAATACAAAACCGAACAAAAAACATTTAATTAAAGCTTTAAGAATTTCTAGTAGTATTTGTGCAATTTTAGGCGGGTTTTTAGTCGCTTCTAAATTAACTATTAGTGGTTATGGATTTATTATTTTAGCCCTTAGTTCCAGCCAGCTTTTGATTTCCTCCATTTTAGATCGGGACAAATTTTTAGTTTTTTATTCGGCGGCAGTCTTTTTGTTTGTCGATCTTTATGGAATATATCGCTGGTTGCTTGCTTAACTAAACGCTACGTACTGATGTGACGTACTCCCGTCATGTCAAATCAAAGATTACAGCTCCTCAAACTCCCCGAAAGTTAAAAGAAAAACCAATTGTGTTTACCCTCAGACCGTATCAACAACAGGTGGTTAGCGATACATATGCCTATATTCGCCAGGGAGAAAAAAAAATTTTAATTTTTGCTCCTACTGGTGCGGGAAAAACAGTTATAATTACAAAAGTAGTATTTGACGCTTCAAGTCGGGCTAAAAAAGTTTTGTTTGTAGTTCATAGAGAAATTCTGATCGAGCAAACCGCCAAGAAATTTGCGGCGGTAGGTTTAGAATGTGGGTTTATTAAAGCTGGCTGGCCAAAAAACATCGATGCAGGAGTGCAAATCGCTTCGGTACAGACACTTCCAAAGCGAGATAGCTGGAAACTGCTAAAATTCGATCTTGTTATTTTTGATGAATGTCATTTAGTAGCCTTTAGCAAGATTTGCCAGGAGATCAGGGAGAAATTGTTGCCAGAGGCAATTTATTTGGGATTAACCGCGACACCTTGGCGATTATCAAAACGAGAATCCTTGGGTGATGTTTATTCGGCGTTAGTATGTGCGCCAATGCCTAAAATACTTATTGAATCGAGCTTTTTGGTTAAGCCTTCTTACTTTGGTTTGAGCTTTAATATCGAACTTGACAATGTAAATCTGGTCAATGGAGATTACGATCTAAATCAACTAAGTGTTTCTTGCGATCGCCCCGAATTAATCGAGCAAATTTGTCAAACTTGGTGCAAGTTAGCTCAAACACGACCGACAATTGCCTTTGCTGTTAAAGTTGCTCATGCTAATAATATCGCTAAAGCTTTTTCCCAGCTAGGTGTTTCGGCAAATGTAGTTAGTGGGACTACGCCAATTTCAGTTAGGAATGAGCTATATCGAAAGCTGGCTGACGGCGAACTAAAAATTTTGGTATCCTGTAATGCCTTAAGCGAGGGTTTTGACGTTCCTCAAGTTAGCTGCGTTATCTTAGCTCGTCCAACAAAATCAAAGGCTCTTTATTTTCAGCAGGTAGGTAGGGGTTTACGGCTGGCACAAAATAAAGACGACTGCCTCGTGCTAGATCAATCTGGTAACGTCTTAGAACACGGTTTTGTTGAAGATTTGGAAGAAGTAACTCTTGAAACTTCAAAGGCTAATAATACCAAGAATAAAAAAGGTAAGCCCCCTTTAAAAATTTGTCCTTTAGAAGCAGGCGGTTGTGGGATTTATGTTGCTTCAGTAGTTCTTAAATGCCCTCAATGCCAATACAATTTCGACTTAGCCAAGCTAGTTACTAATTTAAATTCTGGCCGCCTAATTTCACAGTGCGATCTTGCTCGGATGGAAAAATATCGCTCTTTATTGAGAGAAGGTTATCAAAATAACTTCGCTCCTAGCTGGGCTGCGGTTAAGTTTCGCGATGAGTTTGGCTTTTTCCCTCCCTTCGACTGGGCTAAAAGTGCAATTTTTAATGATAATCAAGAGGCATTTGCTGTTTACAATAGTTATCTGTCAAAAACCGCCTGTCGACTTAATAAGGATCTAAATTGGATTCAAAAATATCTCAATATGGAATTTGGTTGGTCAGGTTCCCCGCCTTGAAAAGCGCACCCCCGACGGCGAGGTTTCCCGTCGGAACAAGCTGGAGTCGAACTTATTCAAAACTCCAGCTTGCAAGCCGACGCAGTTTCCTCGTCGCCATGTCGCGGGAGCAAGAAGGCGGGGCTTGCCCTAAAGGGTTAGCTTCGCGTCAGCTCGCAAGCTCGCGTCCCTGACCGTTGTTAAATTTGTCGTCAAATAAACTGCTAATTTTTGTAAACAATAGTTTTTAATATACATATATATCACTACGATCTAATTGAGTAAAAGTGCAGCATACACGAAAAGGTGTATTAGGATTTAGGGCTACTAGGTTACTGAAATATTCTATCTGTAAACGTCGTCTTCACTATGTCAGGAGCAATTGCCCCTGCATGATAAAATCAATCACCCGACGCTTCCTAAAAGGAAGCGCGGGCTTGCTAAATTCAGTTGACAAATAAGGATTGCACTAGTGCGCGTCGCGTTTTACAAGACAGTCTGTTGCGGGGTTCCACCCCGTTAAAGCGAAGCAGCGCGGTCTTGGGGGTTTCCACCCAACTAAGCGGCGCAAGCCCCATGAGCGACTGCTTCAAGAAGGAACTGTCGAGGGCGGGTGTGAAGATTCAGATTGCAACTGACCTTTAAGTCAAAATTCGCGACTGACACTGACCTATCGGTACAGTGCCAGCCTTCTTTTGACTTAAAGGTAAAAGATTATTTACTGTGAGAGTAAAATGCTAGAAGATTTATCAAATAACAACGAAACAATAAATAGTTTATATACAAATACAAGCGTATTTGATAATGGAGTAAGCGAATCAGTTTTTAATAATCTTTTTCAAAGTAATGCGATGCCGAAGGCTGGGCAGAGCCCAATCGCCCTACCCGAGAATAATGCAGCAGTTGAGTCGGGAAATGAAAACGGTGTTAACTCAGAAGATTTAACGGCAAATGAAACGGTCAGTCAAGATGGAGTAATTAATGATTCGGGGGAGGGATCGAGTAATGCAATCATCTCACCTAATAATGGTGAGGCGACAGCAACACCTGAAAACAACGGTAAGATAATTAATGTTGAGAGTGATTATGGGGGAGATTTAAACAGTGCGATCGCCTCGGCTAATAGTGGTGATGTAGTGGAGCTAGGAAACAAAACCTATTCAGCTTCGGGAGTTACTATCGATAAAGACATTACACTTAATGGTCAAGAAAGTACAGTAATCGATGGTGGTGGCTCATGGGATCCTATTTTAAACATAACTCAAAATGCTGATGGCGCAACGATCCAAAACTTAGAATTAACCAACGCTAACAATGGCATTAACGGTTATGGCGCTTCAAATCTAACTTTACAAAATTTAGATATTAATAATATTGGTATCAGCCAACCAAATAAAGATGGGCAAAATAACACTGGCATAAATCTATCTACAGCAGACGGGGTTCAGATTCTTAATTCCAATATTAGTAACGTGGGCAGAAAAGGTATTGGTGTTGGCGACACCAACGGCGGAACAGTTAGTGGTGTTACGGTAAATGGTGTCAATTTGGCTGCTCAACATCCTCAAAATCATGATGCTGCTGGGGTTAAATTTTTTAATACTACCAATGTTACAATCAAAGATAGCAATTTTTCTCACATTAACGCCCATGCTATTTGGAACGATACTACCACTGGCACGACGATTGAGAATAATAACGTCCAAGATGTAGGAAGTGATTTTATTGCTCCAGGCTTCAATACTGAAGTAGGAAGTATCTACGGTATTTACAACGAAAAAAGTCCAAATTCAAAGGTTAGTAACAATAATGTCACTGCTCTTGATGGATTTACAGCTTTCAATGCCACAGAATTCACTACTCAAACACAGTCTCTTGGCGACAACAACTTTTCCAGCCAGGAGCTTAATACCACGGATTATTATGTCAACGAAGAGGCTGAAAAGCTTGTTGCTACGACTGAAAATCCAGCCGAGGCTAATTTTGATTTGTTTGCAGCCGATTATAATTCACAATAAAGTTTGTCTGTGTCTGGGTGATTGGAAAGCCTGGTGATTTTGTTTTAATTTGGCAGTTACCTGTTGCCAGTACTTTAAATCAGCCTCTTTGAGTAGAGGTTTATTTTCTTCGATTAGAGGGATTTTCTGTGGTTCAAATTTTCCGTCTTGGTATTTAACAGTTAATATTAGTGTATTATCTTTTCTAAACAAAGAGAGTGTACGTAAATTTTGCTCCCAAGAAATACGATAGTTATCAGTCACGGGATTACTGTTTCTTGTTTTATTAATTAAATCCTTTAAAATAGGCGCAATAATTAAGCTACGCTCTTCCTGTTGTAGATGAGCCATCTCTAGCTTAGTTTTTTGGGCTGGTTTTCTCTTGCTAGCCACTAGCAGCGCTTCGCGATCGCGAAGCATGTCAAAGCTGACTTGTAGGTATTTTTGCATACCATGAAAGGTATAGGCTTGACCCAAATGCGCTCCGCTGATAGCTACTCCACCAAGTTCAAAACTTAGACCCCTAATTTCTTCTGTTTGAGTAAAGCTAACTTGGGCATTAATGCCTTTGCTTTTAAGCCGATTAACTAACTCTGGCATAGTCACTGGCTCTTTAGTTAAAGCATCAATTGTCTGCTGCAATTTGAGTCTGATGCTTTGTTCTCCAGTACGCTCAATTAACTTGATCTCGCCTGTTGTCTGTCCTCGTTTGAGTTTAGCTTTAAATGAAATTGTTGGTATAAGTTGATATTTTTGCTCTAGTTCCCTAACTATTTTTTCGCTTCTTAGATAATCCCAGCTATCAGTGACCGTTGTACCATCTGTAATTCTTATACGACTAGCTACCAAATGAATATGATCGTGGTCCTTGTCAGTATGACGATATACCACGTACTGACAACCCGTAAAGCCCATTTTTTTCAAATATTCCGCAGCGATCGCTCTCCAAGTATCGTCTTTTAAATGTTCTGATTTTGGTAGAGATAAACTGGAGTGGAAAACAACCTTTTTTAGATTTGGGTTTAATTGTTTGGCGATCGCAAATTCAGCGGACATGACGCTTGGAGTATTTCCCGCCATATTTCCACCGAGGATATAACTACCTTCTTTTTCTTGCAAATATTCTAATACTCCACGAAAGTTTTTACCTTTAATTTGTTTAGCAATCATCGTTTGAAGTACTTGCTATACCTATAGTTTCTAGTCTAATTTTTTGAAGTTGGGATTTTAATTTTTCCAATTCTGCTTGTAACTCTATACAAATCTCATCAAACGTGATTCCTCTTTGTTGATAGCTGTAAATAGTTTTAGCTATTTGGTTAATGTTGTTACCAATTTGTCCCAGCTCGATATATGTAGCACGATTTATTTCAGGCATCTTTGCTGGACTGGAGATAGTTGCATTTAGTCCAGCGACTCGTAAATACTCGCTCAATTTTAGATTGGCCTCATCAGCTTTTATTTGCAAAATCTGACGTTCTGATGGTGACAATCGTAGTGGATAATTTTTACGGCTTTCTTTTTGCTTCGATCTAGACATTTTTTAAGTTAAAGTTTTTTTATCCTGCTGTTAATCGAATATTTTCGCAATGCAAAAACATAGCTAGCTCTTATGCAAAAACAATAATATTCATATATTTTATCAACAAAAGGTGAAATAAAAATAAGCTGGATATCCGAGCAATTATTGTCAATCCTTCGTTAGTTCTTCGTTAGTTCTTCGTTAGTTCTTCGTCAGCTTGTGTTTAGAATAATTAAATAATTGCTGATTATTTAGTAGATATTCGAGCGATTATTGTCAATCCTTCGTTAGTTCTTCGTCAGTTCTTCGTCAGTTCTTCGTCAGTTCTTTGTTAGTACATAATTATTATTTTATCATTTTGAAAGATTACAACAAAATACATCTGTATTTTGTTTTTCTGCTCGTAATTGTTTTATTATTTAGTGGTGCTGAACTAAATGCATATGTTAAAAAAAGGCACTAAGCAGAAATTTTACTAGTATTAAGAATATGCCTGATTTATACGTCTGTGTCGATCCAGGTGGCAGTCAAACAAAAATTGTTTATCAGTTGGAAGATACAACAAGCCATGAATATTGTTTAATGTCTCCTGAAGTCGAGGAAATTTCTAAGGCAGAATTAAATCTGTATTTTGAAACAAGAGGCTGGGGTGGAGATCCTATTGCAGCCCAGCAAGCCTGGGTAGAAGTTCAAAAAAAAGTAGTTGTAGTTGGAGCTTTTTCATCAAAATTCGATCCCCAAGATCGTTTGAACGAATTGAAATATGAAAATGCCTTGTTTAAGGTTTTAGCTGCTATTGGAGTAATAAGAGAGCGTCACAATTTAACAAAAAAAAAGCTTTCTTTATATTTGGCAGTCTTGCTTCCTGCCGACGAATATACCGATCGCGTTCGGTTTCGTGAAAAGCTGACAGAATTTTTATCAGCTTTTAAATTTAGAGATAAAGAGTTACGAGTGAAGTTAGAATATTTTATTTGCCGTCCTGAAGGGGCAGGGTTAATTTCAATTGCAACAAATAGCAATGGATTGAAATGGTATCAAAGAAATCGACTTGGAGTTTTAATGTTGGGTCACAGAAACGTTTCAGTAATCATATCCAATCATGGGTCAATTGAAACTATTGAAAGTCCTCAAATTGGTTTTTCTGGGTTTTTGGACACTGTAGTAAAAGAGACTTCTGGTTTAGAACGAAATAGACTAGCTGAGGCTATCTTCCAAAGCTTAGATGAGGCTCAAAATTCTATTTACTCTTATTTCTATGATAGAAAAATAAGCTTTGAGAAAATTCACTGCACAATTCATCCTTGCTGGAGAGAGTTTCCATCGATTCAAAATTTGGCTTCTGCTAAAGACTCACAATTGCGCCAACAGGAAATTGAAGATATTGTTTCGGTAATAGAGAGAGTTACGAAAGAATACTGGAAAAAAGTATCTAAATGGTTAGACCGAACTTCTTTGAAGAAATTGGATTCTGTTATTGTTTCAGGTGGTGCGGCTCGTTTTTTTGAACCCGAACTAGAACAATATTTTAATTGTGAGCCTATTCATGACTGCAATTCTTCAAATTCTGACCATGATTACAATTTATATTTTAAAAATTACCGAACGGATAGATATCAAGCACGAAACTCAAAGCATGATTTTACTCCGATAATGTGGGGGGCAGGTTTGCAAACAAAAATAGAAGATATTTTTGAATTAAATAGAAATAGGGAATCTTTAGGTTATAGGTTGGTAGACTCTTACGGTCTATTTCTTCAATTAATTAATAAACAATAAAATTATCTAGTTCAATGAGTAAATCTGCAAATAAAGAATATTCGAGTTTATCAATTCGGTTTAAAAAAGAATCGACAACTATGATTGGTCAAGTGATTGGCTGGCTAAATTCATTAGAAAATGATGAAAGGCGATTAAAAATAGAACAAGCGTTAATTATGGCATATCTTTCAATATCCAAGTTTGATTCACAAGCAAGCGACACTGAAATAAATCGCGCATATTGGGAGAGTGATAATTTATGGAATTTTCACCAATTTAACCTTCGACAACTTCTAAATATATCACTACAAGAAAATGTAAAGACATCTAGTTCAAAGGTTGATAATCAAGATTTTTTTGATTCTAAAAATGTTTTTGAAGAAAATGTTAGTTATCACG
Organism: Pleurocapsa minor HA4230-MV1; assembly: GCA_019359095.1. Taxonomy (NCBI): domain Bacteria; kingdom Bacillati; phylum Cyanobacteriota; class Cyanophyceae; order Pleurocapsales; family Pleurocapsaceae; genus Pleurocapsa; species Pleurocapsa minor. The sequence goes on from JAHHHZ010000001.1 coordinate 65,630, forward strand.
ATCCTTTTGGTGAAAATTAAAATTAGGTTATTTTACTTTAACTCGAAAATTAACAATATCTTAGTTACTTTATGAAATTAGAAAAAATATTATCTCAGTTATATTCCTCAAGTCCTTAATAGCCCTGTTTACGAAAAAGTTGAGCCTTTCGGCTCTTGTTGTTGTTATTATAGAATATATTTATTTAGTTAGAGATAACGTTTGGCTTCACCCATAAAAAAACTCCTTTAAATCTCTAGTTTACTTGAGAAATTAAAGCGATCGCTTCGAATAGACGTTTTTTGGCGTATCGCTATAGGGAGTATATTTCACTCACTAATCACACGTTGAAAAACGAAATCTCCAGCTTTTAGCTGAACATTAAAGAACAAGGGATGAATTATAAAATTACATCTGACAGAATCGCCGATTATTAAAGCCTTGCTCCTTCAGCGATCGCCTCTTTACCTAGAGAATAAAAAGTTCCAGTTTTTTGACTTTTTTGATAATACTAACAATAAAAACTTTTGAGGGCATGTATAGAACTTTTATCATAACTATAGACAAGCCAGAAGCATTAATAAAATCTGGAATTGAGATAGTTAACAGCAGCAAAAATAACGTTTATCATGAAATTATAGTTAATCTTGACCATAGTTTTGTTAAAGAAGCCGTACATTCAGTTGAATCAGATCCTACTTTGACAATTCCTGAATTTCTTTATGGATTGGGCTGCACTTGGCTGTATGAAATAACTTTTGCTAAAAATACTGATAAAATAATTATTCCCAATGATTTTAATGACCTTCTGGAATTAAAAAAAAGGTTAATTGCCAAACTACTTTTGGTGCGAACAACTCACAGTAAATGCACGAATAATAAAAGAAGGGGTGAAATTGAAAAAAAAGTTATTTCTCCTTTAAAAACTAAAATAGAATTAGTCAGCACTATTATTTTGCAGCGTAAAGCAAAATTTAGGAACACAAGGGAGATTTTTGCTCGAAAAGAGAATGCTGTTCAAGTAAACAGTCTACTCAAAGATTTAGCCAAAAGTAAAAGCCCATATCCAATTTCAGGCAATCAGGAAGAAAAAATGTTATGGATTGTCAATAGATGGGGAGAAACTTTACATTTACTACATTCAATTTTATTAGAAGAAAGATCTTATTCTCAACAGGAGTTAGATTTAATTAAATCCGATTACAACAAAATTAGAAAGTTAGCTAAGAAAAGAGAAATTCTGTAATATCTGTTTGCCAATCTTCTTTAAGACTGGAGAAATTGTTATACTAATTTCCAAAAAAATTATTCAAATCGAACTTTTTCAAAATGGCTATTCAAACAACTAGCTTCACGTATTTCCTCTCCAGCGATCACACTTAAAAAAACTTCTTCGTTACTATTTAGTAGATCGATATAGCGTTACCACTCATATTTTATTCAATCCGAATGCGACCCCATAAAGAGACAAAATCTTCTCCCAACCAAGACAAGACGCACACCAAATAATTTTCTTCTGGGAGCTTAACGACTAAATCTTTACTTTCTAAAAAATCAGCTATTAAGCGCTCGTCCTCGCTCAAACGTTCAAATATTCGGTGAGCTTCAGTTAACTTGTCGCACAAATCGTAAACACGGGTATCGCAGTTGTTCGCCATAATCTCTAATAAGGCAATCGTATTCGAGTTATTGAAAAATGTTAACGAGAAACAATTAGTCACCAAATTTTCTCGGCGATCGCGATCTTCAAACGTGCAGAAAGATTCAAATATTCTGGGAAATAAAGCGCATACTCGCTCGATATATTGATGCTCGTTTGTAAGCTCATAGTCGGAAGCAACTTCAATTAAATCTTCTATTTGTTCTAATAATCTTGGTAATAAATATACTAACCACTGATATCTCAATAAAAGATCGATAATAGTTATCATTTTTCAGCAAAACTTTTATTTTCATTTAATTTTTCTAAATCTTGGAAACTAAAATTAATAGTCCCTAAGAATTTGCCATTATGAGCAAAAAAGTCAGTAAAGACTATCTGATGCTCTAAATCTAGACGGCGACGAATTAAATATTCGGGTGTAGAATACTGGGAAATACGACCAGCTAGCAAATCCAGGTATTTTTTGGTATCCACGGTAACTGGAATTGCCTTTAAGGGAGGCACTTGTATATATTCGACAGTAAGAAGAGCAAAGATAGAAACAAGCATGGTTGATACTATCAATACCCAAAAATGTTTGTTTAATTTGTTTAAACGCCAGAGTTCGATCGGATTTGTTTTCATCTTTAATTTGTATCATCTCAGAAGCATTTACCTCAACCACACCAGAGTTTCCTCTGGAAATAGCAAGAGAAGAAACAGAACCTCCGTCCGAAATATTTAATTTGGAAGTATTTAAGTTGACATTTCCCGAATCACCTTTATCCAAACTTACAGAGTCCACTAACTTTTCTAGTCTAATTCAACTTCATGAAAGTTTAGCTCTTGAATGGTGTGACTCTCATAATCAATAGACTCATAGTAAATATGAGAGTCAAAACATATTCCACCTAAAATTTCGTTAATTTGGTTTTCTGCGTCATCTTCGTCTATAGCTTTGACCGCCACTTGTGCTTCAATTTGTACGACGGCATAATAATTCATTACTTTTTTGTGTTTTTGACTCATGATTTTTTCCTTTAATTAATGCACCTAAAGCTGGATCATCTTTTTGGGCTCTCCCAGATAGGCGATTGCATCTAAAACCGCGATCGCGACGAATGATATTTAATTAAATTAGATTTTGGGCAACAGAGAATCAGGTAAGTCATCAAAATCGCGCTTAACAGCTTGGCAAAACTTTTTAGTTTGGTCTAAAGTCATGGTCGGTTCGGCCAGCCCCTTTTCCCAACGGCGGACAGTAGATACTGCTATACCGATCTCTCTGGCCAACTGTTCTTGAGTCAGATTAGCATTACGTCTTAATTTTTTCA
>JAHHHZ010000002.1 GCA_019359095.1 Pleurocapsa minor HA4230-MV1
GAAGACACCGTTCGACTTGCATGTGTTAGGCATACCGCCAGCGTTCATCCTGAGCCAGGATCAAACTCTCCATGATGAACTAATTTCATCAATCACAAGGTTGATTTTTCGCTCTTATTTAACTTTCACCAGCTCTTTTGTGAAGTTTTGATTAAGTTTACCAAAACTTGCTCTATCCTCTCACTTGGAGTGGTTTATAATTGACTTTTTATCCAAAAAACTTGGGGGCTTTAAAACTGTCAAACTATTGTATTGTCTTGGTTCTCACGCTTTGAGTGACCGAAGCCCCTCTCAACCGCGCATTTACCAATATAAGCAACATTTCTAATAAAGTCAACCCCCTTTTCCAACATTATTTGAGGATTTGAGTCCTTTTGGCTCTTAAAGTGTTTCCAGACTTGACTTTAAGAGATTTGAAAAAAGTTGAAATTGTTATATTAAACATTTTTAAATTGTTCTTTGGCGGAAGTAAATGATTCTTTCATCACAGACTGAATTTTCTTGGGGTCAGGTTTTTTCCCTCCCATTAAATCGCCGAAATAGACACAAGCGCCTTCTCCAAGTGACCAAGTATAAGCTGCTGCCCAAGATGCTGCAATAACGCTACCAAAACCAGGAATGAATTTAACTAATTCCCGCCCGATCGCTTGAGCCAAAAAGCCACCCGCGATCGCACTAGCAATTCCTCCAGCCTGAGAAGGGGATAAAGTCTGGCCATATAATTTGCCCAACAACCCAACTAGGGATATTTGCAAAGCAGTTAATACAGGCATTGTCGCAAAAGGCAAAGGAACAGCAGCTAAAGTAGCAGCCATAGTGGAAAATGCAACTAGATAACGTCTAGCCGTATCACGGTAAAGATTACCCAGTTCATCACTCATGCTGTTGTCTAATAATTGAGCAATCGTTCTCGATTCAGCTTCGGGAAGTAATTCTGCTATAGCTTCTGTGAATGCCTTTAAGCCATAGAAAGTAGGATTAAATTCATCTTCTTCAAGAGTAAAATCAATTAGGACAGAGCGATCGCAAAATTGCTTAAAGTCTTGTTGAATTGCCTGAAATGCTCGTTTAACTGCTTCATAGTTGGGTGGATATTCGGGGTGATCTGCCACGTCAGCAGGATAGATTTCATGTAGACAAGTAACTGTCAGCAAGCAAGGTATGTTGGGATAGTCTTGACGTAATTGTTTAGCTATCTGTTGCAAAGTGTCGGTAGCAAAGTCGTTGATTTTGACAGTGAGGATCAAAATTCGGGCGCGTTGAGTATCTTGCTCAAGTTCGGCTTTGAGTTCTTTAATAATATTTTGAGTATCTTGATTAAGATCTCCCAAGCCTACTGTATCAGTGAAAATTAATAGGGGAAGATCTTCTGAAGGATAAGCGTATCTTTCAGTATTTTGAGTATGAGGACGAAAACCCTGACCAACAATTTCCGCCGCTACTCCTGTTAAACCTCGAACAATTGAACTTTTACCCGCTTGAGGCTTGCCAATTAATAAAGCCTCGGTTGTCGGTAACTTTTCTCTGACAGTAGTTAATATTTCCGCAACTTGCTCATCGCTGACATTAAACCAACTAGTAGCTTTTTTAGCCACACTATCGGTAGGCAGCAATTTTTTTAAACGTCTTGTAGCATCATCTACATTTTTTGATGCTCGATCTTTCCAATCATTCAACCAGGAAAATTTGCTCATCTTTCGCTAAGTTATAGAAATTATGCGCCACAGCAACGATCTATACCTAGACTATCTAAAATTAAATCGCTGACGGCATTAGCAACAGCAAATTCGCTGTAAAAACTTCGACTAAAATCAAAGGCTCGCATTTCAGCAATAATAGCTATTACTAGTGAACCTAAATCGTTTTCTCCTTCCATACGTTGACGAACAAATATTTTGGCTGCTCTTTCGGCTATTTTGCCATTAACTATTTCGGGTAAAAACTCTTCATCTAACCAGATACGTAGAGAATCCCTGAGCCATGCTTCCTCTTTCTCAGGATGTTGTATGTCAGGTAAAGTTATAGGAGCGATTGGACTAGCAGAGTCTGTCATGGTAGTTAGTTTAGTTAAATTGGTATTTAAAAAGTCAATAATCAACTATGAGCTACTAATAGATTAATACAGGTAATTTTTAGTCTAAACATCTTTATTTAGAAATAGATGATTATAAAAGTATGGAAATTGATATTCCTGTAATTGTGGAAGGATACAGTCAGGGTTATTTTTTAATGGCGGGCGATGAGGGTCAGTTGGACTGGTATTCTAGTCGTCAGCGTACCCTTATTCCCTTAGACGATCGCTTTCACTATCCAAAATCTTTACAAAGAGTACTTAATCAAGAACGTTTTACTGTAGCGATTAACCGTGATTTTCCAGCAGTTTGTGAAGGTTGTAGCGATCGCGAGAGTACTTGGATTTCTGATGAGCTAATGGAGATTTATTTAGCTTTACATCAAGCTGGTTGGGCGCATAGTTTTGAGACTTGGCAGGGAGATGAGCTAGCAGGGGGAATATTGGGTATTGCGATCAAAGGCGCATTTATTGGCGAATCAATGTTTTATCGGATTACTGAAGGCTCGAAAGTGGCGATGGTAAAATTAGTTGAACATTTAAGGGCAAGAAAATATGTTGTATTTGATGCTCAATTACAAAACCCTCATTTAGAACGTTTCGGCTCGGTCATTGTTGCTTCAGAAGATTATCAGAAAATGTTGCACCAGGCTTTGATACGAGATTGCATTTTCCCCTAAGCTCATTAATTCTTTGCTCTACTTTTTATCTGCTATGGATATGTTGCCAAATACTAAAAAACGACCATGACATATGTGTCCATGAATCGCATCTTTCATTTAAATTCTTTGAAAATTTATTTAGTTTATTATTTAGTTTTTTTTAATTCTCTAAATTGGGTTGGAGAGGAGTAAATGTAGGCTAGGCTTTGATAGACCTCCTTTTTAGGACTTTAAAGACGTAAGTGTGAAACTAAACTAGCCTTCAAAATACTCCTATCCATTGTCTTTTCGCAAACTTAACGAGACTTCCCAATAAACTTATCCGTAGCTTCAAATTCGAGAGCAAAATGTTCAAGTAGTTTTAAATAGTTATAGTGTGAAGTTTATCGACCGCACAACAGCTTTTTTCAATATTCAGATTTTGGTAATTAGCCATATCTGGTAAAGATTGCGACTTGTACTAATGCTATTTACCTAGCAAATAAAGGATAATAGTTAGATAAGTCGACCTATTTATTCCCTTCAATCTGATGATACGCTATTGTGTAGATTCATAACGGGAGGTACTTGCTAGAATCTATCTTGGAAAGAAGCTTGGTGTACTTCTTTGTACCTGCTGTTAACCTAACACTCTTGACTTTACAAAACAAGATATGTTTAGCAACATTTACAGTATTTAATAAGCTGCAATATTGTCTTGATTTAACTAAATTTTTTCTGTTTTAAATTAATCATATGTCATCTACTGTTGTAATCAATTCCACTTTCAATCAGATTAAACCACTGTTAATTTTGCTAGACGGGCATTCTTTAGCATTTCGTGCGTACTATGCTTTTAATAATTTGAGAAACGAGCCTTTGGTCACTTCCCAAGGTGTTCCTACTAGTATTTGTTTTGGTTTTATCAACTCTTTATTGCAGGTATTAGAAATAGAATCGCCTCAGTCTATGGCGATCGCCTTTGATTTAAGTGAAGCAACTTTCCGTCATCAAGCTGATGTGAACTATAAAAGCGATCGCCTTGAAACTCCCGCAGACTTTATTCTCGATCTGCAAAATCTGCAAAAGCTACTTCAAGGCTTTAACTTGCCGATGATTACTAAGGCGGGATACGAAGCCGATGATATTTTAGGCACGCTCGCCACCAAAGCCAGTCAGGCGGGGTATAGAGTTAAGATTGTGACGGGCGATCGCGATTTATTTCAGATGGTAGATGATGACAAAGAAATTAGTGTTCTCTATCTCCACAATCAAGCTTTTCGGAAATCAGCCAGCAGCTACACTGAATTTGATCGTGCCGGGGTAATTGACAAGATGGGGGTTACTCCCGAACAGATTGTAGATTATAAAGCCCTCTGTGGTGATAAATCTGACTGTATCCCAGGTATAGCAGGAATTGGCCCTAAAACGGCAGTGAAGTTTTTACAGGAATATCAAACCTTATCTGGAGTATATGACAATCTAGACAAGATTAAAGGAGCAAACCAGAAAAAACTAGCTGAGGGGAGAGAAGATGCTTTTCATTCTCAGTTTCTCGCCCAAATCGAGATTAATGCCCCAATTGAAATTGAATTAAAAGACTGCGATTTGGTTGGCTTTGAGCCAGATAAGGTATTACCTCTTCTGGAAGAATTAGAACTAAAAAAAGTTATTAAAAATCTAAACAAGCTCCAGATCAAACTTGGTGGATTAGGGGAAATTAAACAAATCGATCTTATACCCTCTGCTGCTAAAAATGATAGCAGTGGTCAATTATCTCTGTTCGATCGGATTGAGCCAGAAGCGCCACCAGAATTATTTAAGCCTGAGTTAAACACCCAGATTATTGATACCGAAGAGAAGCTAGAGCAGCTAGTTCAAACCTTAAAGCAGCATAGCGATCCCCAAAAGCCTGTCGCTTGGGATACAGAGACTACTTCTTTAGAAACTCATTTAGCCAAATTAGTGGGGATTGGCTGTTGCTGGGGCGATCGCGATACAGATATTGCCTATATTCCTCTGGCTCATATAGCAGGAACACAACTAGAGGCAAAGTTTGTTTTAGAGACTTTAAAGCCTATTCTAGAGAGCGATCGCTATCCCAAGGCTTTCCAAAATGCGAAGTTTGATCGTCTGGTACTAGATCATCAGGGAATTAAACTGGCAGGAGTGGTATTTGATACGATGCTAGCCAGCTATGTCTTAAATCCTGAAACAACTCATAATCTGGGAGATTTATCAGAGCGCTATGGGTTAGAAATTACGGCGAAAAGCTACAAAGATTTAGGTATACCCAAAGGTAAAACCATCGCTGATTTAGATATTGCGGTAGTTGCTGATTACTGTGGTTTAGATGCCTATGCAACCTACTATCTTGTAGGTAAACTTAAAGCTAAATTAAGCGAATTTCCCGAATTAGCCAAGCTGTTATTGGATGTAGAACTACCTTTAGAACCTGTGTTGGCGACAATGGAAAATACAGGTATTAGATTAGATATTAAATATCTCCAGCAGTTTGCGCGACAACTAAATCAAGACTTACAAAAGCTCGAACAAGATACTTATCAAGCAGCAGGAGAGGAATTTAACTTAAGTTCTCCTAAACAACTGAGTGTAATTCTGTTTGAAAAACTAGGACTCGATCTGAAAAAATCGCGCAAAACCAAAACAGGTTATTCTACCAATCAACAGGTATTAGAAAAGCTGCGGGGAGATCATCCCGTCATTGACAACATGCTAGAACATCGAACTTTAGCTAAACTTAAATCCACCTACGTTGACGCTTTACCTGCTCTGGTAAGAAAGTCTACAGGAAGGTTGCATACAGATTTCAATCAATCAGTGGTAGCTACAGGTAGATTATCCTCTTCTAACCCAAATTTGCAAAACATTCCCATCCGTACTGAGTTTTCTCGCCAGATTCGTCAGGCGTTTATTCCTCAAGAGGGTTGGTTGCTAGTGGCGGCTGACTATTCCCAAATTGAATTAAGAATTTTGGCTCATCTAAGTCAAGAGCCTGTGTTAGTAGATGCCTACCGTAATGGTAAAGATGTTCATCGCGTAACGGCACAACTGCTGTTTGATAAATTAGAAATTACTTCAGAAGAAAGACGCTTAGGCAAAATTATTAACTTTGGCGTAATTTATGGCATGGGAGCGCAAAGATTTGCGCGTGAATCTGGTTTTAACACGGATGTTGGCAAGCAGTTTATTGAAAAATACCGCGAGCAGTATGCTCAGGTGTTTGGATATCTAGAAAGCGTCAAAAAACAGGCGATCGCTTTAGGTTATGTCAATACAATTTTAGGTAGAAGGCGTTACGTGAATTTAGTTAGCGACAGTCTTAAATCATTGCGAGGAACTAATTCAGCAGCAATTAATTTGGATCATCTCGATTACAGTTATACCGATGCTCAAACCCTTAGAGCAGCAGCTAATTCACCAATTCAGGGTTCTAGTGCAGACATTATTAAGCTAGCTATGATTAAGCTACAGGATATTTTAAAAGATTATCAAGCTAGATTATTGCTACAGGTTCATGACGAATTGGTACTAGAAGTTCCTCCTGAAGAATGGCAGGAATTACAGCCGATTATTAAAGCGACGATGGAAAATGCTGTCAAGTTGAGCATTCCTTTAGCCGTGGATATTAATGCTGGTAAAAATTGGATGGAAGCAAAATAGAAGAGCTATAAGCTATAAGTGAAGGCTAGTAAAACTCGCGCAAAGGCGCAAAGGCGCAAAGATTTTAGAGAACCTATTTAAGATCTCGATCTCTAAGAAGCTACTGCTAGTCTCCTAATCATTAGCCTAACGAAACATAAGATTGAGCTTGGTTGTTGCATTCGAGCTTATTTCTCTCAAAGTTGTCTATTGGTTGAACAAGCGATCGCCAAAGCTCTGATATTTTTTTGGCTTAGAAGCACCAGGATTTATTTTGTAATTAGCTGCTGAAAATACTCGACTTTATAATTTAAAGTCTTAGCTAATTCTAAAGCCTGCTGAAAATACTGCTTCGCCTCCTTTTTTTGCTCTAGCTTCAAATATATTTTGCCTAGGGTATCGTAGGTATTAATTAAGCCATAGTGGTTATAAGACTGGCGTTGTACCTTCTCTAGCTGAGTAAAAGTGGCGATCGCCTTTTGTTCTTGTCCTTGTTTGAGATATAGTTTTCCCAGGCTCTCTAAGGCATCATTGGCGATCGCTAATTGTTGTGTTGCGGATGCTAAGGTAAACCCTCGCTCATAGGCTTCTCTAGCCTTTGTAGTTTGGTTAAGAGCTTCATAGTCGTGGGCGATCGCCAATTCTAATCCTGCTACTTGGTCTAGTTTGTTATTCTTGGTATAGTTTTTGATTAAACGTTTTCTCTCGGCTATGGCTGGTTTAGTTTGACCAGTGCGATCGTAGAGATCGATTAAAGTAGTGAGATAAAAATTAACTTGCTCTGAATTAGATTTTGATTCAGCCAAAGTTAATAATTCTTGATAGGTTTTGACAGCTGAAGAATAGTCAAAATTGGCTACATAGAGTTCAGCTAAAATTTGGAGATTTTCCGTAACCGCAGCTAAATTCTGTTGCTGCTTACTGTTGTTTAAGATTTGTTGCTCAATGGCGATCGCCTGCTCCAGATATCTAACCTGTTGATAGGCTGTGGCAAGGCTTTCTAGTAATTGAGGAGATAAATTGGCAATAGTTATTCCTTTTTCAATCGTAATTAAACGATTAGCAATATTGCGTAGATCTACAGCTCGATTTTCTTGCCAAGCGATCGCGCCAACTTTACCTAAAGCCTCAATTTCCACCTCGGTATTAATAGCACGAGCAAGTTTTAACTGACGATACCATAGTTCAAATGCTCTATTCGTATTACCTTGTTGCAACTCCTGCGATGCCGTTTGCTGGAGTTGGTTAATTTTCTGCTCAAGGCGATAAATTTCAAAAGCAGATAACTTCCGTCTACCATAACCAGGTGGAATTACAGGATCGCGGCGATCTACTCCTGTTTGTAAAGGATTAGCTATTTGGCTTTGAGCTAATAATTGATGGTGAACACAAAAAAGATTAATACCTCCCGCTAATAAAACGCTCAATACAATCTTCCAACTATTCACTCCTTACTCCTCATTTCCCGCAAATGGATATACTCCAGTAATAACCTCATTTGCTTTTAATTGACCAACTCTCGCTCCTGGATCATTTTTGTCTGCTTTGACGAGGCTTTCGACAGGTAAGACTAGCCTGCGATCGATACTCGTAGTGAGAACAATATTTTCTCTACCAGTAGTCGCGATAATTCCCACCAAGGTATCTTCTTTGGTCGTAAATTGAATTGCTTGAGTTCCAATATCCCCTCGATTACCCAATCTTAGGGAGTTAACGGGAATCTGTTTACCAAATCCTAACTGAGAAATGACAGCCAGAGAATCCTCGGATTGTACATTACAACAACCCGCCAGATTTTCTTTGACTCGTAAACGCATAACCCTACTTCCCTGAGCATTTCTACCCATCAAAGGAATTTGCAGATCGTCAATCGGCAAACGTAAAATACGTCCTCCAGTAGTGGCGATCGCCATTTCTGTTTTAGTAGTAAAACCAAAATATTTAAGAGTATCTTTTTCTTTAAGCTTAATCAGAACTAATCCCCGATTGCCTAAAGCATCTAACTCTTGAGCAGCTAAACGTTTAATAATGCCCTTTTCCGTCAGCATCATCAAGTCTAAATCCTGATAATTTTCAGGGAGAAAGAAATGTGCCACCGTAGTCTTGGCATCTCTTTGTGCTGCGGATGATAGTAATTCTACAGCAGGTAATTCAGTAGTTTCCAAGCTGGAAGGGACTTCTTTAAGGGTTACGGGATAAGCTTTACCACTGTCAGTAACCACAATTAACTGATCGCGATCGCCAATCGGCTCTTGATGGAGGAGAAAATCTTGACCTTTTTGGGGAATAGTCTGATTAGCTTCTGACTCTGTAGATGGGTTTGACCAATAAATACAGCCAGAACTGGTCACCTTTAATTTAGCTTGAACAGAGCGTTCAAAACTAAGAGTCGGCGACACTGTTAAAGCGGGATTTGGGTCAACAGTTTGCTTCGCTGACTGAGCTGGAGATTTTTTCTGAGTAGGCGTACTAGGAAGATCTTCGCTAACTGCTACGTTAATAATGCGCGTGCGACGTCGATCGTTAAACTTGCGTTTGAGAGCGCGTAATTCTTTTTTAAGAGATTTCAACAGTTCATGGCGATCGCCTAAAATACTATTTAACTCGCTAATCCGTTCTTGAAGATCTGCTGATTCTGTTTCCAGCTTCTGTCTCTCTAAGCCTGTTAAACGGCGCATCGGCATTGCCAAAATTGAATCTCCCTGAGTAGGGGACAAGTCCAGCTCATCCTGGAGCCGTAATTTGGCAGTAGTACCGTCAGGAGCGTGGCGGAGGATTTCGATTACTGCATCAATCTGGTTTAAAGCCAGTAATAATCCTTCTACGAGATGCAGCCTTTGATTAGCCTGCTCTAATTCATGACTATATTGTCTTCTAAGAGTTGCTTCGCGGAATTTAAGGAATTCTTCCAGGATACCGCGTAAGGGTAGCTGAACTGGCTTATTATCCACCAATGCCAGCATAATTGTCCCAAAATTACTTTGTAATGCTGTCTGGCGATAAAGCTCATGCAATACTTTCTTAGCCGTAATGTCTTTTTTGAGTTCAATCACGACTCGCATCCCACTGCGATCGCTTTCATCTCGAATATCGGAAATTCCTTCAATTCTGCCTTGGTTAACTAAAGCTGCTACCTTTTCAATCCACCCCGCCTTATTTACTTGATAGGGTAGCTCGGTAATCACCAGCGCTTTTTTTTCTTTCCGACGTTTTTTCCCTGTGGCAATCTGTTCAATTTGAGTAATACCCCGCATCTTAATGATGCCTTTTCCCGTGCGATAGGCATCCTGGATTCCCTGAACCTCAACAATTTCACCACCTGTCGGAAAATCGGGCCCAGGTATCAGTTCCCAGAGTTTTTCGTCGGTTACGGTAGGGCGATCTATCAGGGTAATTAGACCATCCACCACTTCACCTAAGTTGTGTGGCGGAATATTAGTTGCCATGCCGACGGCAATTCCCGAACAGCCATTAAGCAGCAGAATCGGCAGCTGAACGGGTAAAACAACAGGTTCGGTTTGAGAACTATCAAAATTATCGCTAAAGTTAACCGTAGATTCCCCAATCTCCGTTAACATTGCCTCATAAGCGACAGGCGCTAATCTAGTCTCGGTATAACGCATTGCTGCGGGGGGATCGTTATCTACCGAGCCAAAGTTACCATGACCATCTAAAAGCGGATACCGAGTTGAAAAGCTCTGTACCAAACGAACTAAAGCATCATACACCGACTGATCGCCGTGAGGATGATATTTACCTAAAACATCTCCCACAACACGAGCGCACTTACGATAAGGACGATCTGGAGTCAGTCCTAATTCATACATGGCATAGAGAATACGTCGATGTACAGGCTTTAATCCATCTCGTACATCGGGCAAGGCTCGCCCCACAATGACGCTCATGGCATATTCCAGATATGACCTCTCCATTTCCTGATGTAGAGGGGTAGGGATAATCTGACCATTTCCTAACAAATTAAGCTGCTGTGCCATTCAAAATTCTCCAAAATTTACGGAAGAAGATGCCTGAAAATTAAGTCTAAAAGAAAACAGAATCATAAAGATTTAAAAATATAACGTGGTTAGGCTTTGATTGTGTACGGTTAAACTTTGCGATCTCGTCTTTTTAAGCCACAATAAACAAAAGCTGATCTAATTTTTAGCAGTTTTGATCCTCATCGTTTTTAAGCTTAAGTTTCCCTAATTCAACCAGACTTTCTGAGTAACATCCATGACAACGGTTTTGATTGTAGAAGATGATCCCATCAATTTGCGCGTTTTCTCCAAAATACTCGTAAAAAGAGGCGGTTTGCAAGTCAAAGGGACAGAAGTTGTCGAAGAAGTCTTACAATTTGCCCAATCTGGAGAAATAGATGCAATTTTAATGGATGTTGCTCTAGCGAATAGTTCTTATCAGGGTAAACCAGTAGATGGCATCAAAATCACTCAAATGCTTAAGGCAAACGACAAAACTGCCAATTTACCCATAATTTTAGTGACGGCTCACGCCATGGAAGGCGATCGCGAAAACTTTCTCAAACAAAGTGGTGCAGACGGCTATATTTCTAAACCAGTAGTCGATCATGAAGCATTTATTCATCAAATCGTTTCTTTAATCAATAAAACATAATCTAAAATTTTGCAATCAAGCTTAATCGATCTTCTTTTTCTCTGGACTCTATCTTAGTACAATAGTTCTTTTACTTTGTTTTTGGCAACTCTGATTGCGATCGGTTCGTAAGTAGGAAATAGGAAGTAGGAAGTAGGAAGTAGTATTTCAAATTATTGTCCTTTAACCTTTAACCTTTACCCTTTTCCCTGATCCCACAAGTCAGTTACCGGTTAGGTGCAAGATCTGAGAATACCCGACAAACGCCTTTTGCTGTCTTATCCCAACTAAAAAGCTTGGCTCTGGCTAATCCCTGGTGGATCAGATTAGTTTTTAATTCCGTATTAGTTAATATTTGATACATTCCCTGAGCAATACTCTCCACATTCTCAGGAGCGACATACAATACGCTATCTCCCGCGATTTCAGGAATAGATGTCACTTTAGAGGTAATCACAGGACAACCACAAGCCATTGCCTCTAATACAGGTAGTCCAAACCCTTCATACAGTGAGGCAAAAACTAATGCTTGAGCCATTGAATATAGGCTAGGAAGAACAGCGGTTGGGACATAATCGAGGAAGATAATCCGCTCTTTAGCAGCAAGTTTAGCGGTTTGACGCTCAATTTCGGGATAGAAAAAATTGTCTTTTTTTCCTGTAATCACAAACTGATAATCTTTGAAGGGTAAACTGTCAAAAGCTTCCAAACAGCGACTCAAATTTTTATAAAAGCGCATATCCCCCACATAAAGCAGGTATTTATTCAAGTTGTATTTCTGGAGAATTGCGCGATCGGGTTGAGGATAAAATAAATCCTGAGCATAGCCATTGTAAACTACGTTAATCGAGTCAGGATTCAGCCGATAGTTTTTGACCAGATCTTGCTTAGTATATTCAGAAACACAGATAATGCCTTGAGACTGTTTTAGGAGAAAAGGTAGAGCGTAAAGATAATAATACTTCCACTTAGGACTTAGTTCGGGATACTGGAGGGGGATTAAATCATGAACAGTAACTATTTGCGGAATACGAGGAAAAAAAATCCCTTCAGCTACGGGAGAAAAAAATAAGTCGGCTTGCTGACGTTTAAGCTGTTGATTTAATCTGGTTTGATACCAGAAAATCCGCTTAATGTGTCCTGACAAACCGCGATCGGGGGATAATGAGGGATCTACAGCAATAGTCTGCTGTGGATATTGAGATTTAAAGTAATCTGCTTGAGAATACAGCTGAAAATCAAACTGGCGCTTGTCGAGTGAATCTTTTAGGCAATCACCATTCATTAATTTAGCAATTAAGTTTTGATTAACTACCCCCAAACCACTACCTTGTTCTTGAATATAAGTGCCGTTGATAGCTATTTTGGGCATTTACTGATTACTAATTACTGATTACTGATTACTGATTACTGATTATTAATTACTTTTCGTCTCAGCGTTGCTGGATCGATGTATAATTCTGCTTTTTTCTCTATGCAAGCAAATCAACTAAAAAGCTAAAGGCTAATAGCTAAGAGCTAAAAGCTATATGCGTAGCGGTATCCTTTAGGACGTACAGATTACTTTTCGGTTTCATACTTCAAATCAGCAATGCCTTCGTCTCTTTTCATAATTGCATATTCTTTAAATCGTTCCAGATCGGCCATCACTGTAGACTCCACTACATCGCCGATTAAACTATCCATCAGCTTGCCAATAATCCCAGGAACAGCATAGGCAAAAGACATTTTAACAATACAACTATCTTTGCGATCGTAAAAGCGAATTGCACCTTTGTTAGGTAGACCATCTACAGATTGCCATTCGATTATTTGCTCAGGAACAATCTGAACAATACGAGACAGCCAAGAAAAGTTAAAACCTCCACTAGCTAGTTTCCAGCGCGATAGTTCGGGGTTTTCTTCTAAGATTTTGACCGACTCGATCCATTTCATCCAGATTGTCATCTGTTCGAGATCTGACCATAAACTCCAGGCTAATTGTATAGTTACGGGGACTTCAATTTGGACGGTATGTTCAAGCCAATCAGTCATCGCACTTCTCCTTTAAAGATTGTCGGGTGGGCTAGACCCTGTTTTTAATTACCTAATGTTCTCACAACTCACAACAACTATACCCACCCGATCTAAAAATGCGATCGCACTATACAGCCACCGCTTTTAACTGTTCAGCATGGGCTAATATTGCTTTGGCAGCCTGTTTTCCCGACATAGTAGCACCTTCCATACTGTCGATATAATCTTGCTGAGTATAGCTCCCAGCCAAGAAGAAATTATCTATAGGAGTTTGCTGAGGCGGACGATAGGGATCCATTCCTGGCGCTTCTCGATAGAGAGATTCTGCTAGCTTAACTACGCTGTACCAAGTCATGTTTAATTCTCTAGCAGAAGGAAATAGCTTGTGTACCTGCGCCAGTATTTGATGAGCAATATCTTCGTTCTTTTCCTTAATAAAAGGATCTCCTGGGGTTAAGACTAACTGGAGTAGTGAACCTTCCCCTGGTTTATAGTAATCTGCTGGACTGGTTAAAGCTAAATCGGCAAAACAGGAAAAGTCCGCATCAGGAGTATAGAGTAGATTATCGATTCCTACTGCCTGTTGTAATTGCTGGCGATTTTGCGCATCATTTAATTCTGTTACCCAACCATCGAAGCGCAACTGCACTGTGGCAACGGGAACGGCATCCAGCTTGTAGATGTTATCGAATTCTGGCCATTTACGCCAAGCTTGAGGAAGGACTTTTTTAATGCCAGGAACGTCACAGGCACAGACATAAGCATCTGCTCGGATAGTTTCGGTGGTTTCGCCATTGCTCACGACAATTCCTGTAACTTTCGTGATCTCGCCCGAATCTTCAAACAAGATTTCTTTAACTCGATGACGAGTATGAATTTTTGTACCTCGCGTTTCTAGATAATCGACAATTGGCTTGTGAAGATACTCACTAGGAGAGCCTTCTAACATTCTTAAAACAGAGGCTTCAGTTTTGGTAGCGAAAAACTGAAAAATGGTTAACATACAGCGAGCAGAGATATTCTCTGTATCAATAAAGCCCAAAGCATAGGCAATCGGATCCCACATCTTTCTCAAGCTGCCGTTATTACCCCCATGACTGCGAAACCAGTCAGCAAAGCTAATCGAATCGAGATTGCGAATTGTTTTCATTGCCCCTTCTGGGTCAATTAAAGCTCTGACAATGGGACTTGTACCTAAAGCTAGAGAGTTAGCTGCCTTATCAACTGTGGAGAGTTGCGAGGTAGTGAAAAAAGCCTTGAGACCGTTAAAAGGCGCTCCAGTCAGAAAGCGAAAATCTAGTTCGCCAATTTTCCCTCCTTCATTCACAAAAGTATGAGTGTGCTGCTTGAGACGTAGATTATCGATCGCACCGACCTTGGCCATTAAACCAAATAAATTATAATAGCAGCCAAAAAAGACGTGCAGCCCCATTTCTAAATGATTGCCGTCTTTGTCGATCCAGCTACCGACTTTCCCGCCCACAAACGGACGAGCTTCAAATATTTCTACTTCAGCACCCGCATCAACTAAATCAATAGCTGTTGCCATGCCTGCTAATCCTGCACCAACAATTGCTACGCGCATTAAATTTCCGATTTCTGAACAGCGGTTACTTTACATATTGTAATATAAATCGCTGCCCTGATTATTTCTCTTCACCAAATGTTTTAAGCTTGGCGAAAAAAGAAGACATGTCGGGCAAAGGAATAAATTGATGAATGATCTTACTTTTTGCCGTAAAATCTGACCAAAGAGGATTGGAAGATAATCCCCAATTATAAATTAGGCACACATTCCCAGCTGAGGCTGAACTCTTCAATATTGGTGCTAAATTTAGATTATCTCTTGGTTTGGTGTCCCTCAGTGTTGGATTCTCTAATACTTGTGCTGAGGCTGACATTTCAGATTTAGGCTGATATAAACTAATAGTGTCAGGTTCAAAGGTACTTGCATCTGAGTCTGACAGCTGGCAAAGATGTTTGGGCAATCTACGACAAATCAATCGTTCAAATTCATAAGTAAAATGAGGATTGGGAGTGCCGATACGCAACCAAACATTTAAGATTTGCTCAATCGAAATTGCTTTATAGCGTCCTAAGTAGAGTGCTTCGATAGTTGCCAGTCTAATCCAGTTAGCATGATACATCTCTAGCCAATACTCTAGGAGTTTTTCGGCCTGCTCGCGCCCTAAATCAAAAGCATAACTATCAATCAAAGAGCGAGCTTGTGCCAAGGATAAATCTTGAGTTAGTTCAGTCATTGATCTTTGTTAATTAAAGTTGCTTAAAAATACAGATTTTTTGATTCGAGAAACTTAAAGTCAAGTCAGAAGTAAAACTTCGATCTATTCTAGCGACTAAATTAAAATCTATCTAGATTAAATGCGATCGCACTTAATTTAATGAACAACTAGAATGCTTATTTAAGTTAAACGATTTATTTCAGCTTTATTTTGCCCCAAAATTATAATTAAATTAGCATAGCCCTCAAATAAAATCGGCAGGAGCAGGTTTGGGTTTAGCAATTGTCAGAGCGATCGCCGAAGCCCATAAAAGTTCGATTCGTCTTGATTCCCATTTGAGTATGGGATGCTCCCGTTTCCGGTTGTCTTACCTTTAGCAGCACAGAAGGTAATAGGGGAGAGATAGATAACAATCAACAATTAACAATTAACAATTAACAGAACCATGAAAAACTTCTCATGGTTTTTTAACAACACATTCATCAAGATTAATTTAAATAAAGTTTAAGCCAAGGTTAATAATTCAGATTCTTGAGAGGACTTTGAACTAGAAGCGGTTGAGAAAAGCGATTGGCTACGCAATGGTGTGGTGTAGCTGCCTTATGCATAGGCGATCATGCCTACCACCAGATGACTTAAATACTGAGGAAATGACCCCAAAAACTATATATCTAAGCAAATGTTTATTCAATCAATCAGCCTATTTCTGGCAGCGAAAAACTTTTTTAGTGCCTGTCTTAATTGCCATAGCGGGGATTATTGTCAGCTTGCCTGATAGTTTACCAATTCAGGGACGTTTAGCCTTATTTATTTTTTTAGTGGCGACCATTTTTTGGTCAATTACCAGCATCAATGCAGCTTACGTTGCTGTGGGTTCAGCAATCATGCTGGTCTTAACAGGGGCAATATCCCAGGAACAGTTTTTTGCTTCCATGGGTTCAGATGTAGTTTGGTTAATGATTGGGGCGTTTATTTTGGGCTATGCGGTTAAAGAGACTGGTTTAGCAGCCAGGTTAACCCACATGGTAGTAGCCAAAGCTAATAATGTTGCTAATCTTTTTTGGTTATTAACAACAGTCCTGATTCCTCTTTCTTTCCTAATTCCCTCAACTTCTGGTCGGGCGGCTGTAACCTATCCTGTCTTTCGTAGTATTACGGGGGCGATCGCCGACAAGCAAATTAGACGCACTCTCTGTTTATTGATGCCTACCATTATTTTGGTTTCTACCATTGTTTCTTTAACAGGTGCAGGTTCTCATTTAGTTGCTAACGATCTTTTAGAACAGATTGCCCAACAGGAAATTTCTTTTGGTCAGTGGGTGCTTTATGGTTTGCCTTTTGGGGTAGTTGCTAGTTATATCTCTTGCTGGGTTATTTCGCGGATGTTTTTGAATCAAAAACAGTTACAGCAGCCATTGAGCCTACCACAATTACCAGCGCAATCTTTGTCGCTCAAAGAACGCCAAACCCTTGGCATTTCGTTACTGATGCTGATTTTTTGGTTAACAGAAGCTTGGCATGGACTAGAAATTGCCACCGTCACCATGATGGGAGCAGTATTACTGACAATGCCTAAATTTGGGGTAATTCAATGGAAGAACAGTGTTAAAGCTGTTGCTTGGAATTTGATTATGTTCGTCGCAGCTACTTTAGTTTTGGGACGTTCTCTAATTCAGTCTGGTGCATCTAAGTGGATTTTCGATCACATTTTTCACTGGAGTGACGTTCGTAGTACCCAATCTAGTTTGATTATTTTTGTCTTGCTGGCAATTATTTCTCTCACCTCTCATATTTATATGACTTCTCACACAGCTAGGGCAGCAGCTTTAGTGCCTCCTTTGCTTTATCTTGCTAGCAGTTTAAACCTTAATCCAGTAGCAGTGATGTTTCTCAGTACTTTAGGGATGGATTATTGTTTAACTTTTCCTGTCAGTTCTAAAGCTTTGCTGGTTTATCAAGAGTTAGATGAAGGCGGTTTTAAACCCAAAGATTTGCTTCGTCTCAGTTCGGTGCTGATTGTAATTCATCTCGTCCTAATGGTCTTGTTTTATTACACCTGGTGGCGATGGGTGGGGTTGTCGCTTTGAAAAGTCAAAAGTCAAAAGTTAAAAGTTAAAAGTTAAAAGTTAAAAGTTAAAAGTTAAAAGTTAAAAGTTAAAAGTTAAAAGTTAAAAGTTAAAAGTTAAAAGTTAAAAGTTAAAAGTTAAAAGTTAAAAGTTAATAAAAATGACACTTAATATTTTAATTGCTCCCTCTGGATTTAAAGAAAGTATCGATGCCGAACAAGTTGCCGATTGTATTGCCAAAGGCATTGTCAGAGCTTTACCTGATGTCCGAATCCTCAAAGTACCTTTGGTAGATGGTGGAGAAGGCTTTACCAAAACCTTAGTTGCAGCTACGGGAGGGACGATACATCATCTGGAAGTAACTGGCCCTGTTGGCGAAAAAGTCACCGCTCATTTTGGCTTTCTGGGCAAAACTAAAGTTAAAACTGCGGTTTTAGAAATGGCAGCAGCAGCAGGCTTACGTCTTGTGCCTTCAGATTTGCGCAATCCTTTAATAACGACTACTTACGGTGTTGGCGAATTAATTAAAGCTGCTTTAGATGCTGGTGCGGAGAGAATTTTAGTTGGTTGTGGCGACTCTGGTACTAATGATGGTGGTGCAGGAATGGCACAAGCCTTGGGAGTAAAATTATTAGATGAACATGGCAAAGAATTAGGTTTAGGTTGCAGTGAATTAATTAAACTCAGACAAATTGACATTGACCAAAGAGATCCACGTCTCGATCGAGTACAAATTGATGTCGCTTGCAATTGGCATAATGTCTTGTGCGGATTTCAGGGAGTAGCAAGAGTCTTTGGCCCACAAAAAGGTGCATCTCCCGCAATTGTCGAACAGATGGAGTTAGCATTGGAACATTACGCTAGCGCGATCGCAACTCATTTAAATATCGATGTCAGAGAAATGTCTGGGAGTGGTGCATCTGGTGCTTTAGGAACTGGTTTACATGCTCTCATTGGAGCTAGATTATACCCCCGTTACGAAATTGTCATGCAATATTTAGAGTTGGATAAATTAATCCCAGAAGTCGATTTAGTGATTACTGCTGAAGGGTGTATCGATTATCAAACACCACGGGGTAAAATTCCTGCCGAAGTTGCCAAGCGAGCTAAACTTTATGGACTGCCTGTAATTGCTTTAGTAGGGACAATTGGCGAAGGTGCAGATCTGAATTTACACCACGGCATCGATCACTATACAAGTATTTTGAGCCATCCTTGTCAACTTAATGAAGCGATCGCTCAGACGGCAACTCTCCTAACCAATACTGCCGAACAAATTGCCCGTTTGCTTTTGGTAGGAAAACAAATTCGTCGTGCGACTTTCGCTGGATGGTAAAGTCACTGGCTTAATTGATACTTCTAATGGCTTCTAGTAACCCTCTGGCTTTGTTTAAGGTTTCTTGATATTCCGACTCAGGAACTGAATCCGCTACCATTCCCGCCCCTGACTGTACCGAAACTAGACATTGATTCTCGGAATCGGGGCGAACAATCATCGTCCGAATAGTGATGGCACTATTAAGTTGTCCTTCAAAGTCATAATAGCCGTATACCCCAGAATAAGGCCCTCGTCTTTCTGGCTCTAATTCGTTAATAATTTCCATTGCCCTAATTTTAGGAGCGCCACTTACTGTCCCTGCGGGAAAGCAGGCCTTGAGTAAATCCCAGGCAGTTTTATCGGGTTCAACTTCACCCACTACGTTACTAACAATGTGCATGACATGGGAATAGCGTTCAATAACCATCAACTCATCTACAGTAACGCTACCCTTAACGCAAACTCGACCGAGATCATTCCGCCCAAGATCGACGAGCATGATATGTTCAGCAACTTCTTTGGGGTCAGCTAATAAGTCGGCTGCATAAGCTTGATCTTCTTGAGGCGTTTTGCCCCGAGGGCGAGTACCTGCAATGGGTCTTAGAGTAGCGGTGAGTTTACCGTTTTCGTTGAAATCCGCCTTCACCATAACTTCTGGAGACGAACCAATCAGCTGCCAGTCACCAAACTGGTAGTAGCTCATGTAGGGAGAGGGATTAACTAAACGGAGAGAGCGATATAAATTAAAAGGATGTCCTTGATAAACAGTAGAAAGTCTTTGGGAAAGGACAGCCTGAAAAATATCCCCTGCACGAATATATTCTTTTACCTGGTTAACATTATCGCAAAATAGCTGCTTATCAGTATTACTACAGTAAACTATTCCTCCATCTTCTGAGGAACCGCTTTGATGGGGATTTTTCCAGGACAATACTTTAGCCTCGATTGGTAAAGGTAGCTGAAGCTTGAGCATTAATTTAGTTACGCGATCGCCAGCTAACTGATAGGCTTGTTCTATGGTCTGCTCCTGATCCCGTAAATCAGCATAGGAAATTGCCCAGATTTTGCGCTTTACCTGGTCAAAAATAATCACATTATCTACCTGCATCCAGACTCCATCGGGTAAATCTTCAGGCTGGAGTTCCTTAATCGGCACTCGCGGTTCAATCCAGCGAATTAGTTCATAACCCCAGACACCAAATAAACCACCAATACCAGGAGGCAGTTCTGGTAGTTTGACAGGCTTAATGGACTCAAGACATTGATTACAAATCTCAAACGGATTGCCTTTAAATGTATTAATAGAGCCATCGCGATGCGTCTGAGTCGTTGTTTCTCCTCTAGCTTCTAATACCCACATAGGGTCGCAACCCAAAAAGCTATAGCGACCCAATTTTTCTTCTCCTTCAACGGATTCTAAAAGAAAGTTATATGGTTGACCCGCACATACCTTATACCAAGCCGACACAGGTGTTTCCAAATCAGCAACTAATTCTTGATATACAGGAACAAAATTACCTTGTTGCGCTAGTTCAGTAAACTGATCGAAATTGGGAAAGATCATATTAGAGTAGGTGGGAAGTGGGAAGTAGGAAATAGGAAATAGCGCGAAATTCCGTTGCCCTAAAGGACTAGCTTCGCGTCGCGCGGGTCTCCCGCGTTGAGGAAATTTCGTAAGACGGAAGTATTATTTCAAAAATGCCCTAACGTTTTTGCGTATGGCTATATCTCTAAAAAGCTGATAGCTGATAACTTAAAACAGTATTACTAAAGATTTTATATTTAGACTAGCAACACCAGAAAACTGCCATAAAAAAGAAGGATAAGTCAGAAACATCATTTGTTTTTGCTTGATCCTTCCTCAAGTTATCTGCTGTGGGCTATACCTCGTAAGGTGCTTTCCCAGAAAACTTAATTGTAGCTGGCTGAGGGTTTTTACCAATTCCACGGTCTATTTTGCCGTGATATTCCCGTCCCTCATTCACTTTTTCAGGGAATACACCATCTGCGGGGTGCAAATATTGGATTTCTCCACTGGGGAAGACGCGATATATTTTGTAGTCCAGAATTTTTGGCTTAAATTTATTGCGCAATTGTGACCCTAAAGCCAAACACTGTTCTTTGCGCGCTAAATAAAGCAGATTCTCTCCTTCATTCATAATCGCTGCACCACCAGTAGGCATTTCAAAAACTTGCTCTTTACTGCTTGTCCAGGTAATAGCGTATTTTTCTTCTACTTCTGCCTTGGTTAGTAAGCCGCCTGTACTACCACCAAACTGGGGAGTTTTCCCAGAAAGCTTCATCTCTTGTGCCATGTTAATAAAATCCTCAATTAAAGGTATTTAGCGCATCCTATCATTCACTTCGGGGCAATATTGTGAGTGTGTCAAAAACTGTAACAGTTTTTAGCAGCGCTAGCTCACAGCACTGGAAATCATTTTCAAGTGACCGAGTTAGTTGTGTTGCCTTTTCTTACTTTTTATTACTTTTCTTAATGCTTTTTTGATATTTAGCAGAGAGAGAATTTTTGATTGGTTGCTTGTGTTTAGTTGCCTTGAGGGGAATGGTGAAATGAAAGATACTACCTTGCTCTTTGCCTGGGGATTCTGCCCAAATTTCGCCACCCCAGTTTTTAACCACCTGGCGACAGATTGCTAAACCTAATCCTGTTCCGCCAGCACTACGACGTAAAGCCCCTTCTTCTTGATAGAAACGGTCGAAAACAGTTTCTAAACTGCCAGGTTCAATACCTCTGCCTGTATCAGACACCGTAACTTCTAAGGTTTTAGCACCATTTGTTTTAACAGCGATCGCAATTGTGCCGTCAGCCTGAGTAAATTTGCAGGCATTATCTAGCAGCTTGGCTAATACTTCGACTAACCATTCACCGTCAATCTCAATTAGAGGCAGATCTCCTGGAGATGTGAGATTTTGGATTTTGGGCAGAGACTGTTCTAGTTTGCGCGCCTTAACATTACTAATTGCCAAGTCAATACATTCAGTAATAGACAAAGTTTCAATATTCCATTCCACTCCACCCCCTTCTAGGCGAGAAAGAGTGAGGAAATCTTGAACTAAGTTACGCATTCTTTCTGCATCTTTTAGGGCTGTATCCAGCATAATCTGGCTCAATTCTGAGTCCATATCTGGTTCACTCGCTAGACTCTCCAAACAGACTTGAATCGTTGACAGGGGAGTACGTAGCTCATGACCGACGATCGCGACTAAGTTAGAGCGGGTACGATCTAAGGCTTCTAGCTGTTCGTTCAGGTGTTCCAAGTCAGCATAGGCTTCTGCTTGAATCAGTGCTACCCCTACCTGAGTGGCGATCGCATCTACCAAGGCGATATCATCTGGTTTCCAGGCAATTGGCTCTTGGGCGCAATGGTGAAGTTCCATGACACCTAATAGTTTACCGTGATAAAAAATTGGTACTAATAGACAGGAACAAAGAGAGTAATTTTGAATTAGATTTTGAAAAAATTCTCCCGTACCTTTCTCCCAAGCTACTGTAGTTAGCCGTCGATCTTCCAGGGTATTATCAACGCTAACAGTTTCGGTTGTGGCGATCGCTTCTTCAAATAACGGATTATTGGCTAACTGCCACTTTTGCCCCTTAACCGATTTAATACCAGGACTAGTAAACTCTCGGTCAATGGTAGCTATAGCATCATTTTCGTGACAGCGATAGACAATACAGCGACAGACTTCTATCCCTTCTCCGAGTTTTTGTACCGCTACCTGCAAAATTTGCTTGGTATTGAGCGATCGCCTAACGGCATCAGTTACCGAATTTAACAGTTGTTCTTTTTGTTGCTTGACTGCCAGGGATTTATTAGCCTTAAGTAATTTATATTGGCTAGCCTGAAGATAAGTTACTAGCCTTTGGACAAAAGGATCGGGGTTAGCTAGGGGAGATTCTATTTGCACTGTCGCTTGAGTGATTGATGAATCGCTAATATATAAATTCTGAGCTTGGGCAATCTTATCTGCTAACTCTGGTCGATATACACCAATCCTCTCCAGCATGATTTTTCCTGCCTTCATCGTCACGGAGCGATCGAATGTCCAGATTCCTTCAAAGCGACGATTGGTATCCATTGCCGAAACGTATTTGTTATCGGTAACAGGCACATTGCGCTCACGACAGATCAAGCAACTAGCATAGTGCTGTCCAATAATTACCAAATGCCACTCTTGAGCCAGCGCATCATCCGATTCAAATGCCACGGTTTCATATTCTCCAGATCCGTTACTAAACTCTGTTTCTGGAGCAGCTAAAACATATACTTGATTTGATTTATGGGCGATTCGCCGATAACGATGGGATTCTTGACGATAAAAACGCTCTCTTTGAAAGCTCGCAATTACTAGAGGGGTATCAAAATCATTTAATACCAAATCCTCCATCGCATGAGATAGAGCGGTTAAGGAGGACTTAAAGTACATTTGTGGTCGCCAACCCGTACAATTATCAAGCAGCTGCTGCACCACAGATTTAGAAATACTCATCTATAATCTATAAAAATTTTTAGTTAAAAACCATTCCCGCAGGAATCATGGTAGCTTCGCTGGTCTTGAGTGGCGAAGATAGGCGACGAAAACTGCCCTACATCAATATCCTACAAAAAACTTGTTACCTTGCTGCGATTCGCAATCATAATTCGCAACAATCCAGCTAAATTGGCAAAAGCTAAAATAAACTCTAAATTAAATTTACATCTACCCCTAAGCGCTTCCATAAATTAATATGTTTGATCGTTTTCGACCCACCCTAACAGGAATTGCTGCCACTTTACTATGGGCGATCGCTTCACCCTCTAAAGCTCTAGAAGTCAAGATTTCACCCCAAGCTCCTCAGTTGGGAGATACGATTTCGGTGATGGTGACAACCGATGATCCCACCAGCAAACCAACTGTTAAAGTCAATCAACAAGAGCAACCCCTGTTTAAAATCAACGACCAATATCGCGCTTTTATTCCGACTTCACCTCTCAATTCCCCAGGAAAAATGACGGTAGAAGTGGCGGGAGACAATAGCACCAGTAATGTTGGGGTCTGGTTGAAAAATCGAGTTTTTCCCGTACAGCGAATCACGCTAACTGGCAGTGCTGCTCGCCCAGCAACTCAACTAGAATTAGATCGGGTTACGGCATTTAAAAATTTGGTTACTCCGCAAAAATTTTGGCAAGGAGCTTTCTTGCGCCCCAATGCCAGTCGAATTTCTACAGGTTTTGGTGTTCGTCGTTACTACAATAATGTTTTTGCCGAAGATTATTATCACAAAGGTGTTGATTATGCTGGGGGATATGGTTCTCCTGTAGTTGCTCCCGCAGCAGGTCAAGTTCGTCTCGTTGGTCGAGAAGATGAAGGCTTTCACGTTCACGGCAATGTAATTGGGATCGACCATGGACAAGGGGTCTTAAGTATTTTTCTGCATCTCCAAGATCTTGAAGTTACAGAAGGAGAAATGGTTAAGGCAGGACAGCGTATTGGCACAATTGGTGATACTGGAGCTTCCGCAGGGCCACACCTACATTGGGGTCTATATGTTAACCAGGTGTCGGTAGACCCTGTACCCTGGAGATTTGGCGCGATCGAATAAATATGCTGTGGTAATACTTAAATAATTTATACTACTTGAGTAATAATGTACTAAAAAGTTATCGATAATTGAAGCAGAAAAAAAATGCAACGATTGATTTCCCTGGATGCTAATACTTTAAAGTCTTTTGGCGATCGCCCTGAAACGATCCTAACTGAAAATCTAGCATTGCAAATTGCGATCGCTACTCATCCCGACACTCCCCCTCATGTTTTGGAGGTATTGGCAAACAGCGACCAGCCAGAAGTAGCCGAAGCTGCACGACTGCACGTTAATTACGCAGGGGAATTAGCAGGTAATTGGCAAGATGTAGTTGATGAACTCTTTAAAAATCGTTATTTAGGGCAAAACGACAGATTAGCCGTTGAATTACTCAAAATCGCCCCTGTACCTGCTTATTTCTTCAGCGAATACGTTCCTCCAGAGTATCTAATTCAAGGTTTAAACAATCCTTACTTACCCTTACGCTACCGATTACAACTACTAACTAGATTGGCACAAGAACCCACTTTAGAACCCCGTCTAGAGGTAGCAGAATCTCCCGATGCTCCATTACCAGTTTTAAAACAGTTAATCGGCGATTTAGAATTACCCATCCGCATCGCCGTACAATACAACCCCCATTGTCCCCCAGAGTTGGTTCAGTTAGTTACAGGACAACATGAGGTAGCCAGTAATTGGGATACGGATACACAACAGCTAGATAATTTAAGCAATAGTAATTGGGATTGGATTAGACTGGCTGTAGCGCAAAACCCCTCAGCTTCTGAAGCAACGTTATTAAAATTAGCAGGGGATCGAGCATTTAAGATTCAATTAGCAGTAGCCAAAAATCCTGTTACTCCTGCCAATATTTTAGTAGTATTAGCTCAACATTCTAGTCAAGAAATACAGGCAGAAGTAGCCAAACATCTCAAGGCGACGGAAGAGATTTTACATAGTTTATTCGATACTCAACAAGGAGTTATTAAGAGTCGCCAAGATTTACCAGCGAGTATATTAGAAAGAGTTTTTAATAATAGGAATACGAATTTTTCTGTATGGAAAGACACAAATATTAGAGATTTTTTATTGAAACAATCTAATACGCCTAATTGGATTTTAGCCGAATTTGCTGATGTGGATTTGGATGAAATGAGAACAGCTAAGTTAGCTAAACGCAGTCGTCAACCTAAACCAGAAGTTTTAGAAAAGTGGATTCAAGACGATCTGAAATTCTTAATTGATATTGCCAAGCATCCTCAAGTGTCGGTGGAAATCATAGAACAAATAATTCCGTATCCCAATTTCGGAATTAAACTAGCTGCTGCTCAAAATCAAAAAACTCCTGAAGCTATTAGAATACAGTTGCTAAATAACTTAATTCAAAGTGAATGTAAAGAGCGCATTTTAATGCAAATTTTGATGGAGATTGCAGGAGACTCTAATACCCCTATTCCTATTTTAGAAGAGCTAGCAGGAGAATTATTTTCAATCGGTAAAGTTATAAATACACTAAGTAATATTGTCCCTATTACTTCCCAATCCTTATTGGACAAAATTGTTAATTTTATCGATAAACATCAATCTCCAGACCAAATATTGTTTTGGTTAAGACAAGATTCAGTATTTTGCAATCCTATTTTGCAAGACTGGAATCAAATTGTAAATTCTCTAGATGAAGCTGAAATTCTGCAATTAAATGTGATGTCGATGATGATGATGCCAGCGATAGGACTCAATGGAGGTGTTCCTAGTCATGATAAACGTTGGTTAGATAGAGGCTTAAATAATTCTTCAGTAAACCCAGCCGACTTGTTGGAGAATTTACCACCAACTTATAGCCTTTATGGTCTATTAATATTAGCTGGAATGTCACACCAAAGTGATAGACGTACTCAAGGAATTATAATTGGCTTGTTAAGAAATCCATCTACTCCAAATGATATACGAAATAACTTATGGGAAAGATATCAAGAACAATCTGATGACTTAAACTGCTATCGTCATGATGCTTTCCTACGATTTTCACTTGGTTGTAATCCCGCAGTAGAGGAAAATAAACGATATGAATATCTAGAACAAGCTCTTAGTTCTGGTTATAGCAATGTTATTGAAGCAATTGTTCTACATTGTGGAACACCAGTAGAAATATTAGAAAAAATTGCTAACAGAAGAGTAGGTGGATTACAACAAGTTGTTAAAAATCCTAATTGTCCCGTTCATCTTCTCAGACAAACTGTTGAAGAAATAGAAAATAATTCTGGACTTTCTCATACATTAGTAGATGTTGCGAAAAACCCTAACACACCTATCGATTTACTAGAAAAACTTGCTTTAAACAAAGGTAACTATGGAGTACGGGAAGCAGTCCTAAAAAACCCTAATATTGATTATTTAACTCTATATAAAATTAAATTACAAATACAAGAAAAAGAAGAAAATGATAAAGCAAATCAAATATTAGCAAAAAGAACAGATAGTCCTTACGCTTTAGCCAGGGTTTTAGAAACAGGCGATCGCAATGTCAAAATCTCCGCAGCTAGAAACCCTAAA
Source organism: Pleurocapsa minor HA4230-MV1 (assembly GCA_019359095.1). Classification (NCBI taxonomy): domain Bacteria; kingdom Bacillati; phylum Cyanobacteriota; class Cyanophyceae; order Pleurocapsales; family Pleurocapsaceae; genus Pleurocapsa; species Pleurocapsa minor. The sequence continues at coordinate 26,770 of JAHHHZ010000002.1, forward strand.
ACTCCCATCCAAGTATTAGAACAATTAGCTAAAGATCAAGATGAAACAGTGCGTTCAGTTATGGCACAAAATCAGAATTTACCTTTAAACATCTTATTGGAACTAGCAGAAGATTCTAGTGTCAGAATTCGATTAAATCTTGCACATAAAAATAATTACAGCAAAATTAAAACTCCTGTTCAATTACTAGAAAAACTAGCCAAAGATGAATTAGAAAAAGTTAGAGCTAAAGTAGCAGAACATTCTGATACACCAGAAGAACTTTTAGTGCAATTAGCGAACGATTCGAGTATTGAAGTTAAAAGAAAACTGGCTACTAATTTAAATACTCCTGCAACTGTTCTTAATCGTTTGGGGTTGAAAGACAACATCGTTAATAAACGCAATCCTAATACACCCCCGATGGTGCTTGCTCAAGCAGTAAAAAGAATAAATAGTAAAGCTTTAGCTGAATTTATTAAGCACCCTGTCAAAGGTACGCAAATGCCTGGTGAGACTTTAGCTGAATTAGCAAATCATCAAGACGCTTCTGTTCGTTATCGCGTTGCTGTTCATCCAAATACTCCTACTAGGATTTTAGAACAACTAGCTCGCGATTCTTATATTGCAACAATTCGAGCCGTCGCTAGTAACCCCAACACCCCACCTAGCGCACTAGAATACTTAGCTGATAATCCCGATCTCACTACTCGCCTGAGTATTGTACGTCATCCTAATACTCCCGCTAAAGTTTTAAGGCAAATCGTCGAAAATGCTCAAAGATCGGCTAATGCACCAAATACAACCAAAGATAGCCTGAAAAGTGGCTTATTCGGAGATGCTTACGATTTATTAATTGCGATCGCGTCTAATCCCAAAACTCCTATTGACGCATTAGAAATTATTGCCCGAAGAGAGTTTGTTAGTCCAACACGCGATCCTAAATCTATTTTGCCACCCAGAACGGATAATGATGTAATCAAATCTTTAGTTTATAATCCTAGTTTAACTCCAGAACTACTTAATATTCTCACTCAAGATCCCTGTCTTGATGTGCGAGTAGCTTTAACTCGTCATCCTAATCTAATTGAAGAATTATGGATAAAACTAACTGAAGATCAAAATATTTCTGTGAGAAAAGCTGTAGCATCTAAAATTAACGCGCCTATTAATATTTTAGAAACCATCGCACAAGATAACGTGACAGATGTTCGATTAGAAGTAGCGGGAAATAACAAAACTCCCAGTCAAGTTTTAGAACAATTATCACAAGACACAGAAGCAAAAGTAAGAACAAAAGTTGCAGCTAATCCTAATACTTCCATTAATATTCTAGAAATTTTAGCAGAAGATGAATCAGTAGAAGTACGTCGCGCTGTAGCTAATAATTTTAATACTCCTAAAGTAATTAAGAATTCTTTAAAAGATTTATTACCAACAACTAAAAGTAATAATCAAACAATTAGTCCTACTTTACGAGGACTTAGCCGTATTTACAACCACGCTACTGATGATTTACCTTCTCTATTATCAGAATATGTAGAACCAGAAGTTCCTTTTGTCCGTTTTATTTCTTTATTACATCCTTTAACGCCAATAGAAATATTAGAAAATGGTGCAAATTCTGTATCTTGGATCGAACGTTATGCAGTAGCAAATAATCCTGCTACACCTACAGAAATCAAACAACAACTTATCCAAGATAGTAATCAAATTGTTAGAGCAGTTGCTCTTAATAATTTACTTTTGTAGAGATATTTATGTAACTTTTAACTTTTTTTTAAAATAGTAATTTGGTACAAATAATGCATCCTGAAACCGAACAACGTTTAGCTACTTTGGAAGTAATTTTACAAAAAAATATAAGATATTATCTTCCTTGTCATGAAAATGGTGCTAACTTACAACCCTATGTTTGGAATACAAATATACAAGATAAATTCACGTCATTAAACCTAATTACATCTGAAGGCTGGATAAAAGAAACAGATCCCGAAGTTATATTTACAAACTGGCTATGGTCAGAACAAAATGGTTTGGCATCTCAAATTATTTATCTTTACAAAAAAGATAAAGCAAATATTTTGTTAGACGAAATTACTAAAAATACAAGATATCAACATTATTATAATTTATTATCATTATTAATCGACAACCTAGAAAATTTAAAAGCATTTAATATTAGCTGCAATGACAATTACTCTTTATCGCTTGTCGTTGGCAAAATTCCTGATCGTCAACGATGGATTTGTCTTTCTACAACTGTTCCTCAAGAAACACCTGAATTTATTAAAGATCTAATTCAGTGTTCGCCATTGATCGAAGAAGTAAGCTCTGATTTAAAAATAGAAAACCTTTCAAAAGTAGAAACTCAAATTAATGATATTTTAATGCAATTAGATACTATTAATATATATGGATATTATGATGGTGGTTACTGTCACACCCATAAGTTCAAAGTAATTTGTACATCAGAAATTACTCAAGAGGCTGCCGTCAACAAAGCTTTATTATCATCAGGTTTAGTAGAAATATACAATTTTGAAAAATTTACTATACAAGGAAGAGGAGGATGGGGTTTTGATAATTATGAAGAAAGTTTGACTAAATTTTTAAATGCTGTATTTCCTGATCTATTACTCTATCGTTTTTGTTTTTGGGATTACGAGCATCTTTATCTCTTAGGAAAAACAGGCGATCGCGATTTTGTTGGTGTTGCTCTCCATAGTCAGTTTACTTACAATCCTTAATCGAACTTGCCAACATCAAATACTCAAGAAAGTGCGATCGCCACTTCGGCAAAATCTAGTAGTTAACAACGATCCAGAGGAAGTAAGATTTTTAGCCAAACTATTGTGCCGATTCAGGAAAATAGAGATTAAGATAGTGCGAAGGATTAGCTTGATTTGCATTTATCTATCACTATTTAATTTTAACTATGGGAATTAATTCAATTGTTGAACAAGCTCTACAAGACGGCTATCTGACTCCGAGTATGGAAGCTGAAGTCGGCAGAATTTGTGATACAGCAGCCGAGTTATCAGTAGAAGAATACATGGCTCTAGACAAGCTTATGGGTTCTCTACTCACAGGAGAAGTGGTAGCTGTGCCTCGTAAGCAATTTATTAACGTCATGGAAGAATTAGTTCTCAGTGAAGCGATCGCCCGTGTAGCCGAAATTGAACAAACCAGCGATTCTTCTCTAGATGTCGGGGATATTGCTGCTTATGCCCTAAACCGTTTACCTCCTCTATATGCTACCACCGAAGAAGGGGCTAGTTATCAGCGTCAAAGAGCTAGGCAAGAACTACAAAATCTGATTCAAAAACAGGTTAACGAAGCGATCGCTCGCTATTTGGATCGCCCAGAATTCTTCCCCGAAAGACAGGCAATTAGCCAGAAAAACGATTCTCAAGTGGCAAGCCAACTCAGCAGCCTTTTAAAAGACTATGCCCCCAGCTACGAACAAAATAATAACTTCTCTTAAACTTTAGTTTGCTCAGTTCGATCGCGATTAAAATAACTGAACCAGCGCTCTTGGAACTTTTGTAGTTATTTTTTAGTCTAAAATAAGCATCCAGAAAGTCTATACTGAGGTTTATTTAAGTACATGAGTCTATCTCTTTCTGCATCCTGGTCAAAAGCTAAGATGAGCAATCAAAGCTTAGTGTCTCCTGAAAAACTTTCTAATTACGAGCTTATTGTTTTTTGCCAAGCAGGTGCCCAGCCAGATAAGGCAGCTTTTGCGGAATTGCTGAAAAGATATCAGTCTCATCTCAATCGCCTGTTCTATCATTTAGCTCCAGATTGGCAAGAACGAGCCGATTTAGCCCAAGAAGTATGGATTCGAGTTTATCGTAATCTCCACCGTTTACAAGAACCTGCCAAGTTTCGTGGTTGGTTAAGCCGCATCGCCACTAATCTTTTTTACGATGAATTACGTAAACGTAAGCGTGTTAATCCTCCCCTATCTTTAGACGCACCTCGATATGTTGAAGATGGTGAGATGAGTTGGGAACTTCCTGATGAGGCTCCCAGTCCTAGTGATGATCTTGCAACCCAAGAGTTCTATGAGCATTTACGAACAGCAATATCTCAGCTTCCTGAAACTTTTAGAACTACAATTGTATTAAGAGAAATTGAAGGATTGCCTTATGAAGAAATTGCTGAAATGACAGGGGTATCTCTAGGAACAGTAAAATCTAGAATTGCTAGAGCTAGATTAAAACTTCAGTCGGTATTGCAAAAATATATTGATGAAGAGTAGATTAGTAAAGATAAGCAGATTATAGATAGCTGAGATCAAATCAATTAAATCAAATTGAATTGAAAAAGTTTTTGCTGTTTATAACTAAAGATGATGCTGTGAATTAGTTAAAGATTATTTTTAACATTTTTTTATAACGGTGATGCCAAAATGACATCCAAATTTGAAGATTTAAAACAGGATAAATCTATGGCCAGCTTAAATAAAATGGAATTACCGAGCGATAGTTTTGAGCTGCTCAGTGCCTATCTTGACGGAGAGCTATCCCCAACAGAAAGACATCAAGTACAAACCTGGATCGATCGAGATCCTCAGACCAAGGCGCTTTATTTTAAACTATTAGCTTTACAAAGTCAAATGCAGGGTTTAGAAGCACCTCCTAGTCAAATAACTGTAGGAGAAATGACAGAGCAAGTATTCCAAGCTCTAGATCGTCAACATCATCAGCGCAGACTAGTTTTAAGTGGAAGTGCGATCGCTGTATCTTGTCTAGCTACCATAACAGGCTTAATCTTCGGAATTACGTCTCCAGGCTTAAAAGTAGCTCAGTCTCCCAACTCAGGCGAAAATCTCTCTGATAATGTCATGTTAGCTGTAGCTCTAAACAAGCCTACCATTAACATTCCTAAGTCAGTAGATGGTTACAGTACCCAATAGCCAAACTCGCTCAAAAATCAAATCTAGCTATTTGAATTCAAAAGGAATTTCTAGTTCCAACACAATTTCATTATTATTATTGGACATAACAGAAGAATAATAGCGATCGCTGTCTATGCCGACAAAATAAGTTGTCTGATCGGCTTGAGCTTGAAAAACACTGCCCCGAACAACAGCTTCAGCAGGAACCAAGATATTATTGGCATTCGCCTTAGATTGACGATAATAGTAAAATTTGTTGCCCAACTGGCAAATATTTATGTGATGGTTTTCTGTTTCAAAACCATATACTTTTTGATAAGCAGTATTAATATTGCTACATTCAGCTTTCGTGACTATACTGTCAGCAACATCAGATGATTGTCCACTCCAAAAATAGGAAGTTATCAGCAACAATAAAGTATTTTGTTTGCACCAATTAATCATGGCAAAGCTAAGTGTTTTAAAATGTAAAAATATTTTAAGATTTATTAAATAATTGAAAAAATATTCTGATACATTATCAACATTATTTAAGAAGAAAATTATCAGTTATTTGTCTGATTATATTTCCTCAGCTTAAACTTAAAGAGTTAAGAGTTGGACAACGCCACAATATTGTAAAGATAATTGTATAAGTCCAGTCAGTTACTAGTTCGATTAGCGCTAAAGAATCAATTGGATTAATTCAGCGTAGAGAATTTTAACAAAAGGCTGTTGGGAAACCAGTATGCTAAACGTAAAAATTCTTAATAACAATTGTCATTAATTCGGTTTACGCTAACAAACTAGGTAGTTTTTTGAATCTTTGGTTACAGAATAAGATTTAGTACGTTAATCATAAAAATAAGGAATTTAGTATGAGCGTTAATTTAGCCACAATGTTGCGCGAGGGGACAAAAAAGTCTCACACCATGGCAGAAAACGTTGGTTTTGTAAAATGTTTTCTCAAAGGAGTAGTTGAAAAAAAATCTTATCGCAAGCTAGTGACTAGTCTTTATTTCGTCTATTCCGCCATGGAAGAAGAGATGGAACGACTAAAAGACCATCCAGTATTGTCTAAAATTTATTTTTCTGAACTTAACCGTAAACAAAGTTTGGAACAAGATTTGCATTTTTATTATGGTGCTAACTGGCGCGAAGAAGCAAAAAACACCAAAGCAGGTAAAGCTTACGTGGCACGCATTCGCGAAATAGCTCAGACTGAACCCGAATTACTAGTCGCTCATTGCTATACTCGCTACTTGGGTGACTTGTCTGGGGGACAAATTTTGAAGAAGATTTCTCAAAGAGCCATGAATCTTACCGACGGTGAGGGAACAGCTTTTTATGAATTTCATGATATTGCCGATGAGAAAGCTTTTAAAAACAAGTATCGTGCAGCAATGGATGAGCTACCTATCGATCAGGCTACCGCCGAGAAAATTGTTGATGAAGCTAATGCAGCTTTTGGCAAAAACATGGAATTGTTCCAAGAACTTGAAGGTAACTTGGTTAAGGCGATCGGCGTAATGCTGTTTAATACTTTAACTCGTCGCCGTACTCGTGGCAGCACAGAATTAGCTACTGCTGAGTAAATGATCGAGTAAATGATAAATGGGTGGATAAAATCAAATATAAGATGCTTAAATCACTGATTTATCAGTAAAACTAGAGATATCAAAGCTAATTACTACACTCTAGCTTTAAGTTACACAAAGATTAATATAGACAAAAACAATCCTGAAAGTTGGGTTGCGGTTAGAACTAGGTTTAGACTTAGCTTAATCGCTTACTGACTCTCAGGATTGTCTGCTTTTGAGGCAAATTATGGAATTTGAGACTTTTTTATACTTTTATGCTTTAGGGAGATTGTTGCTGGCGTAAGTATCTAAAGAAAAAGCAGGGATGCGCTCGCCATAATCAGTATCTTGTCCTGTAAATGATTTGGCTAGTAGTTCAAAGGATTCAGATTTTAGGTTGCGCTCATGAATGGGCTTAGTTTGTTCTCCGCGAAAATAAGCTTGAGTACCAATCACTGCTGCTGCTGTCCAACCAATCAAGATTACGGCAATTAATAGGGTTATCATAACTGACCTCTACTTTGTTATTTTTTTAAGTTTTTTATCCTTATGTAAAATAATGTAACAAAAACTTGATTTATAAACAAGATGCAACAATTACGGTTTTCACTACCAATATTAATTCCAGCTAACATCGGCGATCGCTTCGGTGACAGTTGAAGGGTTGATGTTAGCCATAAGCTCTAGTCTTTTTAGGTAGTTTCTCCGCTTTGTTGGTAATTCAACGAGATTGACTGTTTGGCAGGCTAGCGGTTTTGTAAAATTGCTTTCATAACTGCTTTTGATCTTTCAATTTCTTCTGAAGAAGGTGCTGTTTGTTGCCAACTAGAACGTTGATTTAAATTTTCAAGCCATTTAGTTACTTTAGGATATGGTTCTAAACTAATTCCGAGATTAGGAATTGCTGCGACTGCTGTTCCTGCGACGATATCGGCATAGGTTAATTTTTCTTGGACAAAATAAGCTCGATCTTTTGGTAAACTAACTTCAAAATATTGCAATACTGTCGCCATACTTTGTCTAGCTTGTTTAATTTTCTGCTCTTCAACTGCTATGTCTAACATTTCTTTCATCAACACAATCGAAGCAGGTGGCAGTTCATTTATGGTTATTAATTCAATCATGCGTACCTTAGCTATATCCTCAGCATTGGCAGGCATAAAAGAAGGATCGGGAAATTTAGCTTCGAGATAATCTAAGATTGCTAAAGACTCAAAAATTTTGAAGTTTCGATCTATTAAGACGGGAATATGATGAAAAGGATTAAGTTCCAAAAAATCTGGCTGGAACTGATCGCCATTGAGTTTTAATAAAATTGGTTCAAACTCTAGTTTTTTTTCTAATAGAGTTACCCAAACTCGACGGGCATTGATTGAAAGACGAGAATAGTAAAATTTCAGCATGATTAAAACCTCATAATTACGACCAAAACTTTTCATTTACAATTTACAGCAATTGAAGCAAAGAGGAGGCGCTGAAAAATTAATCATTGCTCGACGCTATGATTTGATACGCTGCTTTTCAATCTCGTTCCAAATCAGCTTGGCAGCACCCAACATTCCTGCTTGATTACCCAACTGAGCAGGAATCAACTGTAGACCAACACGAGAAGGAGAAACCACTCGTTGCTTAATTTCAGCTAAAGTACTGGTAAGAAAAAATTCACAGCTAGCACTAATTCCCCCGCCAATAATTATCGCTTCAGGGGTGAGTATGTACACTAAGCTAGCCAGTCCTGCTCCCAAAACTCTGCCATAGTCCTGCCAAAACTCAAGAGCTGCGGTGTCTCCTGCTTGAGCTAACCATCCTATTTCTGCGGGTTCTTTGCCTGTTCGACGCTGAATTGCGCCAATCGAAGCATACTGCTCCAATGAACCTTGGTTACCACTACGACAGGGATAACCATCAGGATTTAAGGTAATTAAACCCAATTCCCCTGCTGCACCGTCGCGACCTGTAAACAATTTACCGTCGATAAAAATTCCCCCGCCGACACCAGTTCCCAAAGTTAATAAAATAAAATCTTTAAATGCTCTACCTGCACCTAACCAAGCTTCGCCGATCGCCGCACAGTTAGCATCATTTTCTAAGACAGTAGGCAATCCTGTCTGCGCTTCCAGCCAGTCAGCAACGGGAATATTGTCCCAACCAGGTAGATTGATTGATTTTCTGGCAATACGTCGGGCTTTATCTGTAGGGCCAGGCATCCCTAACCCGATCGCCCTACAGGTATAATTTAGATTAAGTTGTTTAACTCCTTGAGCGATCGCCTTTACTACAGCTTGTGGATTAGCAGGTTGAGGAGTAGTCAGAGAAATCGTTTCCAGACAAGTGCCATCCTCTAAAAAACGCCCCAGCTTAATCGCTGTTCCCCCCAAATCTATGCCGATTACCTGCTCGATCATTTGATTAATATTTATCTCAGTTAACTTAATAGTTAGTTGTACAGCTTTTTCGGGCAAGATTAAACTATGAACGATTAGTACTTAATTGTCTATAAATATCTAAATAGTTGAGTTGTTAGACAACGAATTACCTTTAGGAGTTAATTGTTAACTATGAAACCTTTAAGTGTGGGAAATATTGTTAGTGCTGGGTTAAGAATTTATCGTGATAATTTTAAAAACTATTTCAAGTCGGCATTTTTAGGCTATTTGTGGATTCTTGTCCCAGTTTATGGCTGGGCAAAATATTCAGCTATGATGGGCATGATTGCCCGTTTAGCATATCAAGAAGTTGCCGAACAGCCAGAAACAATCACAGAAGCACAACGTCATGTCAAGCGAAGAATGTGGGATTTTTTGGTTGCGGGTATATTTGTCGGTCTAATCATATTTGTCGCCATTATTCCCTTTTCCATCATTGCGGGTATTGTAGGTGCGTTAGCAGGTTTTGTGCTGGATCGAGATTCGGCAATTGGCATGATAGCGGGTATCTTATTGATTATTGTTGCTCTACTGTTATTTATATTTGGCTTGTTATGGCTTATTTCTCGGTTATTTCTGGTGGAATTGCCTTTGGCGGTAGAAGAAAATATAACTGCTACTAGTACCATTCGTAGAAGCTGGGACTTAACTAAAGGTTCTGTTGGTCGAATTCAATTAGTCGTATTAATTGGATTTTTAATTAGCGTGCCAATTCTATTAGTAACCAATATAGCCAGCCTAATTTTCCAAACATTGATTGGTGCAGGACTAGAGAATGCCCCCAGTCTTGCAGCTATCGGCACAATATTATACCTATTGCTAGCTTTTGCAGGAGGAGCCTTGATGATTCCTTTCTGGCAGGCAATTAAGGCTGTGGTTTATTACGATCTGCGTATCCGTCGTGAAGGTCTAGGCATGAACTTAAGAAAATAAATTATTGGTTTAAATTACTGGTTTAGTTTTCCTCTTCTCGCTCTTTTTCGAGCTTATCTAACTTAAAGGTAGGCGGTAATGCTTCTGGTTGAGGAGGATTAAGTCTGATTTGCCAAATTTTAATTTCTTTTTGGGCGGGAGTATAGCTGTCTGTACCAGAAGGGACTTGTTGGGCGATCGCGATCGCTCTTTCTAGAGAATCATCCGAAGCCTGTCTGGCAATAGCCAAGATTTGCGCCGACCATTCGTTGATATCCTGCACCATTTGAAAACCAACTGAACTTCTAGTGGAGGCTTGCCTAGCAATTCTAATCGCTCTGGCTAGATCTTCTGGCGTACCTTGACTAGCTAGTTCTGTAGCTTCTCGTAAATATCTTTGTCCGTCTATTTCCCGTTGCCAAGTGGCAATTTCAGTTTGAGCTTCCGAGTATAACGATCGACCAGAACCAATCCTTTTAGCTGCGGCAATGGCAGCAGGATAATTATTAGCATTAGCGAAAGATTGCGCTTCATCCAGAATAGGTCGATCTTCAACCCGCTCAATATTAGCGCGCCAAGATCTAACATCTCTTTGAGCTTCATCGTATAGAGGGCTATTGCTCGCAATCAATCTTGCTTCAGCGATCGCTCTACGCCAAGCACTAATACTGTTGCCATAGGATAGTTCTCTGGCTCGGCTTAAAATGGGTTGATCTTCAATCGTCTGGATTTGTCCACGCCAATCGGATATTTCTCGACGCGCATCACCATAGCGAGGATTACCGCTAGGAATCAATTCTGCTTCGGCGATCGCCTCCCTAAGATTAGAGATCGTGCCTACTCTGGCTAAATCTCTTGCTTGAGACAGATGAACAATATCTTTAGTTTCCAGCTGCCAACGATTTGTTAAAGTTTGTCTTAGCTGATAATATTCACTCTTCTTGTCTATTTTTTTAATTTCTTCAATTGCTTCTTCCATGCCAAATACCGTATCCAGTTTGGCGCTAGAACCCGCATTGGCTAAAATCTGCCAATCTTGACGACGCTTTTCTAGTTTGAGGCTTTTGGGAATACGACCTGTTACCTGAAGTAATTCTTGCCATTGTCTTTGCTCAATTAGTTGTTCAATAATAGCAACGAGCTTTTCTTTACCTTGAGCAATCACTGCTTGAGCTTGTTGATAGGCATAGCTGTTTGGCTTAATATTATCGGCTTTATCAATTGCTAAGAGCAGCTCGTCAATGTTGCCATTGGAAACCTGAGTTTGCGCTTTGGTGATGCTGGCGTTTTCTTCTTGAGCAATGTTAATGTGATCGACGCTCTCTTCATATTTTGTCGTTGCCCAATATTCATTCGAGCTATCAGTCAGACGAACCGCCCAGGTAAAGGCACCGTTCCAATCAGCTTCCCGCAGCTTTTGCTCTACCTGTTGATAAATTTCCTCTGCTTCTGACCAAATTGATTTCCACTCAGTAATTTTCGTTTCTACGATTTTCTGTGCCGAGACATTATTGGGAATTCTTCTGGCAGTGGCGATCGCTGTATCTAATTTTCCTGACTGAAACTGAGCTTCTCCCAGTTCCAGAATTGAAGTTGCCCAGCGATCGATATTGCGGTCAATTTCTGGTCTGAGGGGATGGTCTTTTGGTAAACTTGCCACTAATCTAATGGCTGAGAGCAAACCTTCAAGTTCTTTATCTTCAGCAGCGGATTGAGCGCAGTAAAGGCGCACTGATGCTGAAGCAAACGGCCAAAAGACTCGATCGCAGCTTTGGGTCTTAGGTAGCTTTAAAAGCATTGAGGTCGCACTGTAACCAATGACCCCAGAACACAACACCAGCAAAATACCCCAAAGTTGCCAGATCTGCCATAACTGTCTTTTTGGGCGCTGAACTTGAACAGTTGATTGACGAGCTGTATGACTAGAAGTTTGAGCAGTCACTGGAATCAAAACATTCTCGGAAAAATCTGGCAGATTGTTTTTCAAATCCGATCGTCGCAATTTTTCACTATTTGCTTTACGCTCTGAGTCTTTGCCTGCTGCATCTGAGCCAGAGTTTTGTGGTTCTTGATTTATCGCCATAAATTATCTGAATGTGATGCCAGTAACTTTCTGTTTGATTTAGCCATCGCGACGGTTAAATCGTAACTCATCTTATCATCTGATTTTGTTGAGTATATATCGTGAATGCATCAAGTCAATGAAGTTTTACTTAAGGAAATATTTCAAGCTCTGTGGTTTGGGCCATAGAAGCAATTGATTCGATCATTACAGTTTTTTACACCCAACTTGTACTTGGCTTTTAAATGATCAACTGATTGTAAGAGTAATTTTCTTCAATCCACAACTTTTAGACTGACTTTTATTCGCTTTTTAAGTCAGCGATCAATTGAGTTAGTTGAGTTTCATCAGCTTGATAGACTTCACCACAAAACTGACAGATTGCTTCTGCACCCTCGTCTTTTTCGATCATATCCTGTAGCTCCGCTGCTCCCAGCATTTTGAGTGCGCCCAATACTCTTTTCCAGGAACAGCCACAGTAAAAACTGACGGGATGAGATTCAGGAAAGATAAATAAATTTAAATCCCCCAATAACTCCCGCATCATTTCTTGCAGACTTTTACCCGCCTGTAATAAGGGCGTAAATCCCGATAGTTGAGATACACGCGACTCTAGTAGTTCAACCAAAGATTGATCTCTGGCTGCCTTGGGCATAATTTGGAGTAGGATCCCCCCAGCTGCGGTAACGCCCATATCGCCTACAAATACCCCAACCAAAAGAGCTGAAGGGGTTTGTTCAGAAGTAACTAAATAGCTAGCAACGTCTTCTCCTACTTCACCAGAAACCAAACTCACAGTGCTGGAGTAGGGCTGCCCGTAACCCACATCTCGAACTACATGTAAATAGCCATTGTGACCTACTGCTTTACCTACATCTAGCTTACCACGGTCATTTGGCGGCAGTTCAACACTGGGATTCTGAACGTAGCCCCGTACCGTACCATCCAATCCTGCATCAGCTAAAATTGTTCCTAATGGGCCGTCGCCTTTGACGTGAATATTGACTCTAGAGCCTTCCTTTTTCATGCTCGAAGCTAACAATAACCCTGATGCCATCGATCTGCCTAAAGCGGCAGTAGCAACGTAGGACAGTTTATGTCTGCGTCTGGCTTCTTCAGTAAGATTAGTCGTAATTACGCCAACTGCTTTGATTCCGCCGTCTGCTGCCACGGCTCTAATTAATTTATCTGTCATGGAAATTAAAATTGATCGCTATATTGTTATTGTTATTTGTTGTCCTGTCTAAAGTTTAACTATCTGTAACTGATAATTTAAACGGCAGTAGTCAGATAAAAATCAACTAGAGAAACAAGAAAAATTGCTAGAAATGCAGTTGCTGCTTTCTACTTGCTTTGTCGTCTGACGGTAATTTCAGCGAAAGCTATGATTATGCTAGCGCGAGAAAGATACTTTTTTCAAATTCTAGTTTAATAGTTAGTTTTTAAAGTTTTTTTTGACCGCACTAACTATCAATCTTGAGCCAGAAATTATAGTCTTGATAATTTTATTTTAGTTAATTTTTAGTGATTAAATAAGGTTTGATTAGTTGTCTCTATTCAATGTTAAGATTAAGAATAAGTTAATAATATTAACAAGTAGCATTTGCTTCATCTGAATTAAAAAAATAAAGCTGCTTTTTAATCAGACTAAAATTGATATTTATAATGGCTAACCATAGTTTATGATTTGCGGTCGTTTTGCTTGTCTTATTATTTATTTTACATTATTTGGTTTTAACCCTGGGTACAGTTGGGCAGCAAAATCAAGTTTATCAAACACAAACATGATTAAAGAAAAAACGCTGCTTAATCAAAATGCAATTAATAGTCTAGAACAAAATTATTCTCAGGTTCAATCTACTCCAGCAAAAATAGCTAGTCCCTGGTTGCAATCAAAGCTAACTGAAAAAGCGATCGCTCAAAACCGTTCCCTCAATCCAAAGCCACCAACGGAAAATGAGCGCCTTTGGTCTTTGGGGGGAATGGCTCTTACCTCGACAATTGCGCTGTTTTTAATCTGGACTCTGTTTAGTAAGCCCAAGCAAAAAGAAACTTTCATAGATTTATCTTCTGCCAACAAGCAATCCAACTGGAGTAAGGTTGCGGGATTATCTACCGAAACATCAGCAGCTCAATCTTATTCGAGAAAAAATGATTTGCTCCAAGACGTAGTGGTCACAAAATTAGATCCAGATACACCTGTTGAGAATACTTGGGAAGTAAAAAAATCAGCAGTCCAGGATGAAGTAGACCCAGTAAATATTCCGCCTAATCTCGATCTGGTTCAAGAATTTATTAATTACCTCAAGCATTTAAACAATTGTAATGATTCCGCCTCAGTGCAAACTACTCTTAAACGCCGAGCAATTTGGAGATTAGCCAAGGCTGAAGAGTATTACAGTGTTGAACCGTTACTAAAAGTTATTTCTCAAGTTGGAGCAGAGGATCAAAACCTAATCCTCCAAGCAGTTACACAAATTAATCAGCGAAGTTACCAGTCGATTAACAATGAACTATTTACTGCTCTACAGCACGAAAATCCTGAAGTCAGACTTAAGGCGTTACGAGACTTAAAAAACTTATATCAATTTGTTTCTCCTGTAATTACCAAAATAGCGCAAATGCATTCAGACCAAGACTATGAAGTAAGACAGACTGCCATTAATATCTTACGGCAGCTTAATGCTAGCCCGTTACCTACGTTTTATAATTACTCTGATGATGAAGTCGGGGATTTAATTGTGGGGCAAGAAAGCGCAGCAAATCTACATTTAGTTGCTTATTTGTTAGCAGAGTTAGATGCTGAAAAATAATGTTAAAAATTCATGTTAAAAATTCTTTTTCTATCTACTTCAGTGGGTTCTCTGGGTTCAGGACAAGGGGGTGGAGTGGAGTTAACGATCCAAAATTTAGCCCAAGAGTTAGTTAATCGTGGTCATCAATTAGAAGTAGTTGCCCCTCAAGAATCTTGGTTAACGGATATTGCGGTAACTACCATCCAGGGTAATCTACAAGTTCCCGTGCAGACTCAAAACAGAGACATGACCATCTGTATGCCTGCAAATTCAGTTCTGGCAAATATGTGGGAGTATGCCAGACTAGTACAAAATAAATACGATTTGATCGTTAATTTCGCCTTTGACTGGCTGCCTTTTTATCTCACACCTTTTTTTACTACTCCTATTGCCCACTTTATCAGTATGGGTTCAATGACGAATGCTAGCGATCGCATGATGGAGCAGATTATCACTCAGTACCCTGGTACTTTTGGCGTTTATACTCAGTCCCAGGCTGATACTTTTACTTTTGGTCACCAGTGCCAAATCTTGGGTAGTGCTGTTGATTTATCACTTTATCAATTTAATCCTCATCCAGGTACGAGCCTTGCCTGGTTGGGGCGGATTGCCCCCGAAAAAGCTTTAGAAGATGCAGTGGCAGCCGTTAATCTGACCAAAACTCCCTTGAAGATTATGGGTAGAATTCAGGATCGAGATTACTGGGACAAGATCTGTGATGATTTCCCCGACGCACCAATGGAATATCTAGGGTTTTTAGATACCAATAAATTACAGCAAGAATTGGGCAAATGTCGCGCCTTACTAATGACTCCCCGTTGGCTGGAAGCGTTTGGCAATGTGGCGATCGAAGCTTTAGCCTGCGGTGTACCAATCATTGCCTATCGTCGTGGTGGCCCTTCGGAGATTGTCAAAGATGGTCAGACTGGCTTTTTGGTTGAACCAGATAATGTGCCAGAATTAGCCCATGCTATTACTAAAATCTCCCAGATCGATCGCCTTGCCTGCCGGCAACAGGCGGAAACAGAATACTCTTTGGCAGCTTTAGGCGATCGCTTTGAAGCCTGGTTTCAGCAAATAATTAGTTAAACAATTATTTGGTTTATTCTCGCTCCCTGTCTTGTGGTTCATCCAACTGAGGCTTATCCATTTCCTCTTTAAAACCTTTAATAGTTTTGCCTAAAGCACTACCAATTTCGGGAATTTTTTTAGGGCCAAACACAAGTACCGCAACTAGACCAATGATCGCGACTTCAGGTATACCTAAACCGAACATAATTAAATCTCCTGCACTAAAATCTATTACGATTAATAGCTATATATATCTATAAAGTCTGTCTCAGTATATCGTTAAACATAGAGACATCTGTGGCTATCAGTATAATTGCCTAGATCGAGTATTTTAATAACCTAATGTTAGAAACTTCCCAACCTTCACTACGCCAAGAACAACATCCTTTAATTCATCGACTAGCAGAGAGGATTCTCAATTATTGGCAAAAATATTTAGAACTCTCGGCTTATAATTTGCCTGAAGGATTGGGTTATGTCGAAGGCAAGCTAGAGGGAGAAAGATTGCGGATTGAAAATCGTTGCTATCAAACGCCTCAATTTCGCAAAATGCACTTGGAGTTAGCCAAAGTAGGCAACAACCTCGATATTCTCCATTGTGTCATGTTTCCGCGCTCTGAATATCCTTTACCAATGTTTGGCTGCGATCTAGTTGCTGGTCGAGGAGGCATTAGTGCAGCGATCGCCGATTTATCCCCCACTAGCCCCGATAAAACTCTCTCCCCTGGATATATTAAGTCTCTCAGGGATTTACCTCAGCTAGAGTTTAGCGAAGTCAGAGAATTACCACCTTGGGCAGATATTTTTTCTGATTTTTGTTTGTTTGTGCGACCTCATAATGCAGAAGAAGAACAAAACTTTCTTGATTTGGCTGCTAATTATTTACGGGTTCACTGTCAACAAGCGATCGCCTCAAATCCTGTTTCACCCTCAGAACAAAAACTGTATTTGGCAGGACAGAGGTATTACTGTAGTAAGCAGCAGCAAAACGATAAAACCCGTCGTGTTTTGGAGAAAGCTTTTGGCGAAACTTGGGCAGAAAACTACATGACTAACGTGTTATTTGATGTGCCAGAAGCAGTCATAACAGTTGAGAAAGTAGCAGGTTTAGAACCATAATTTCCTTAATGTTAGTTATTCATAATATTTTGGATATTATTCTGGATTTCTGCCCATTGACGGGGAAAACGATCTTTGCTGTAGATCAGCAAGGCTTTATTCAGAAAAGCGATCGCCTGTCGTTTATTTTCGGCTGGCTCACCCTTGACTCGATGACGATAAGCCCCACCGATATTGTTGTTGAGCATTGCCCAGTTGTAGGGAAATCTTTCTAAACTATGAATCGATAAAGCATTTTCATAGTGAGAGATCGAGCGCTCAATATTATTAGCTTTTTCGCCCTTAATACGGAATTGAAAAGCATTGCCTAAATTATTTTGCAACATTGCCCAACGATTAGGGTCATTTGCTAGGGTATAAATAGTTAAAGCTTTTTCCAAATGATTAATCGCAATTTCGATATTTTCGGCTTTTTCTCCCTCCAGACGGTTGGGGTAAATATCGCCCAAGTTATTTTGAGATGCTGCCCAATCTTGGGGATATTCGGCGAGACTATGTACTGATAAAGCTCGATTGTAGCAAGCGATCGCCGTTTCAATGTTTTTAGCTCGTTCTCCTGTTATGCGATAAGAATAAGCGATCCCTAGATTACGCTGAATGTTACCCCAAATGTAGGCATATTTTTCGCGGGTAATCACTTCTAGCGCCAGTTGATAGGTGGCAATTGCCTGTTCGACGTTTTCTTGACGACTACCTAAAACGCGATCGCGATAAACATTGCCTAAGTTTAACTGAATTATCGCCCAATCTTTAACATAAAGGGTTGGCAGATAAACTTTTAAAGCTGCTTGATAAGCGACAATCGCCAGTTCAATATTGTTGGATTTATCACCTGCGGGATAGCCACTAATCAAATTACCAAAATTAATTAGATCATTGGCGATCGCTTTGCCCTGATTTGGCTCAACCGAGATAATTGTTTCCTTTGCCCAGTTTTCCAGAATCTTGGTGGTATTATGGTCAAACCGATCCTGATTATCGCGAATTAAAGCATAAACTTCAGCTACTGGTAGACGATTGGAGATCTGCTGTAGCAAATTCATTAAAAACTCAAAATACTCTTTACGTCGATTGTTAAAAGTATTAGTTTTTTCTAACTGTAGTAACTTTCCTGCTAGATTAAGCAAACGTTCGGCAGCATTAAGATCTCCCGTCTGCCTGAGTGTTTCACCCACAGACATTAAACGGCTAATAAAATCTTGATTGACTAACTGAGGATGAGCATTGAGAATACTAATCTCCTGCTCTTGAGGATTGCTGAGTAAAGCATCAATTAATTTGAGGTAGTGAGATTCCAGCTTGCTCATGGGGATAAAGACTAATTGCACCTTATTTTATTCTACAGCCGTATAATGTATCGGACTCTATCCCTATATATATATTCATTCTGCAACCGTGACTGCAAATAAAAAATCATCTCCTTCTATAGGTAGTATTGCTAAGTTAGTCGCGATCACCACTTTGGCAAGTAAACTATTTGGTTTTGTCCGTCAGATCGCGATTACTGCCGCCTTTGGTATTGGTGCTGTCAGCAATGCCTATGCCTATGCCTATATTATTCCTAGCTTTTTTCTGGTGATTTTAGGCGGAATTAATGGCCCTTTTCACAGTGCTTTACTCAGTGTTTTAGCCAAAAAAGAGAAATCAGCAGCAGCACCGATTGTGGAAACTGTAAGTACTCTAGTCAGTCTTGCTTTATTAGTATTAACCTTATTAATCATCATTTTCGCCAGTAACCTAATCGATTTATCTGGCTCAAACTTAGCCCTAGAAACCAAAGAATTAGCCGTACTACAACTACGAATTATGGCACCTTTGGCTCTACTGGCAGGATTAATTGGTATTGGTTTTGGCACCTTAAGCGCCGTTGATAGTTATTTGCTCCCCAGTATTAGCCCTCTACTATCAAGCCTGACTCTGATTTTGGGAGTGGGCTACATTCTCTGGAGATTTGGCGAACAGATTAACACTCCTCAGTATTATCAATTAGGGGCGATCGTCCTGGCGGGGGGAACTCTGGCAGGGGGATTATTACAGTGGCTGTCCCAACTTATTTTGCAGTGGCGCTTGGATATGGGAACCTTGCGACTAAGATTTAACTGGCGTTTGCCTGGAGTTATGGAAGTTTTTCGCCTCATGGCACCAGCGATCCTCTCTTCAGGAATGGCGACGGTTAGTTTAACGGTTGATTTACAATTTGTTTCGGGAATTGAAGGAGCAGCTTTTGCCATCAGCAGTGCCAATTTTATTATGTTGACTCCTTTAGGGATTATTTCCAACATGATTTTGGTACCTTTTTTACCGATCTTTTCTCGTTTAGCTGCTCCAGAAAACTGGAGTGAATTAAAAGTTAAAATTCGCCAAGGATTGTTTTTGGGTGCATTGAGCTTGCTACCTTTAAGTGCCATTTTTATCTCTTTAGCTTTACCGATCGTCAGACTAGCCTTTGAGCGAGGTCAATTTGATGCCGATGCTTCCCAGTTTGTAGCTTCTTTGCTCATGGTCTATGGTTTTGGGATGGTTTTTTATATGGCGCGGGATGTACTAGTGAGAGTGTTTTATGGTTTGGGAGACGCTCAGACACCATTTAAAATAAGCATTGTCAATGTTCTCTTAAATGCTTTATTAGATTATCTCTTGGTCAATATTTGGGGTGCGCCAGGAATCCTCATGGCAACTATTGGGGTAAATATGATGGCGACGATCGCTTTTTTGTGGATCTTGAATCGTCGTTTAAATGGCTTGCCCTTATTACAGTGGAGTAAAGATCTGGCAGGTTTATTTATTGCTACAACGGTGGCGGGTGTTGCTAGTTATGGAGTCAGTCAAGGATTAGAAAAGGCGATCGGTCATGGTAATCTCTTATTACTGTTGCTAGAATTAAGTCTAGCTAGCGGTGTGGCGATCATTATTTTTAGTCTAATCGCGATGCAGCTTAAATTACCTGAGTTGAATATTTTAACGAGTAGGATTAGACAGAAGTTGGGGAGATAAATATATCAATGCAGGACAAGTTTTTTGCCTAAATTGCCACGCAAACGCGATCGGAGTTGGCGATCCGCCCTGTATCTCCAGATCTCGAGCAATTCTGTTATATAATGCAATCCCAAGATTATTAGCGCCCTCAATTTTAAATTTTAAAAATACAAACAAATGATAAATTTAATGTAAAGAAATAGTAAATAGATTGCTTTGAAGCTGCTAATCTTTGACAATTTTTAGTGTAATCCGATGTTAAAATTTTTGGTCACAGAAATCTTAAACATCCTCGCGATCGATTATGCCAGAACAAAATAGACAAGGAACAATATGTTGGCTGGATTTTAACCTCTGTGCCACCGAATTAGATTCTGGTTTTGCCCCCAATCATCCGAGGGTAGCAAAGTTGGCGATCGACGGTAACTTTATGCTTGCTTCAATTGAAGTATTAGACGAACTGTCACAATCCCTTCCTGGAACAATAACAGCTATAGAGCCAAACTTAGTGCGCGTTTCTGGCATAAGTTACGAGATTGCTCTGCGCCAAATACAAACTTTAGAGGGTCAACCTTTGTCAATTCCCGATCTAAGCAAAAGATTTGGACTACAGGTTGGTTATCAGTTTCAGGGGATCGATCCTCAGATAGTTCAGCAGGTTGAGGCGTTTAATAGTTCGATTGCCAAGCATGAAGCATTTTGGGTCGAGAAACTAGAAAATTTACAGCCCATCACTATTCCTTATGCAGATCGAACAGTATCCCACTTTAAAAAACAATTTAAAAGTGTCACAATTCCAATCCACGACGAAATTAGATCTTTTTTGAAAGGTCGAAACTCAAACTGGAATCTAGGCAATTTTCTCTGTGCTGCTTTTATCGGTTATCTGGCTCGTATTGGCGGAACAAATAGTTTTGATCTTGGATTTAGAGATATCAAATTAGCACAAGAACTAAATAATAGCGCAGGTTTTTTTGCAGCCTACGTACCTTGCCATTTAGACATAAATCTTGAGCAAAGTTTTGAGGAGTTTTTTGCAGCCATAAGAGTACAGATAGAGCTAACCAAACAGCACAAAACTTATGCACGGGATGTTGTGGTGAGAGATCCTACGCTGCGGAAAATACCATTAGCTAGCCCAGATATATTTCCCGTAGCGATCGAATGGGTAGAAAAAATAGCCGAACAACAAGGTAACCCTGGCAATGAGCTTACTTTGATCATTTCAGCGGATGAGACGGAATGCCTTTGGCTTTATAACACTGAAGCTTTTGATGCTAATAGCATTACTAGGATGTTGGAGCAATTTACGATTTTTCTCCAAGGTATTGCTACGAACTCTACTCAATCTCTGGCTCATCTACCACTGTTATCTGAGTGGGAACGCCAGACAATCCTGGTGGAGTGGAACGATACGGCAATTGACTATCCCCTCGACCAATGTATTCATCAGTTATTTGAAGATCGGGTAGAGAAAACACCAGATGCTTTGGCAGTAGTGTTTGAAGAACAGCAACTAACCTACCAAGAGTTAAATGAGCGAGCCAATCAATTTGCTGCCTATTTACAGGAGTTGGGAGTAAAGCCAGAAACCCTAGTGGGTATTTTTGTCGAACGCTCTCTAGAAATGATTATTGCTAATTTAGCCATTCTTAAGGCTGGTGGTGCATATCTGCCCTTAGATTCAACTTATCCTCAAGAACGCTTAGATTATATTATTCAAGATGCCCAAATCTCTCTGATACTGACCCAGAATCATTTACAAGCCAAAATTGCATCTTGTGTCACCGTAAGTCAAAACAACATACAAATAATTTCCCTCAATAGTAATCTTCCATCTAGCCCGACATCCCTACAGTCCCATACATCTAATCCCAGCAATCTAGCTTACGTAATCTACACCTCTGGTTCTACAGGAAAACCCAAAGGAGTGGAGATCCCTCATCGAGCTTTAGTGAATTTTGCTCAAGCAGCAGTGCAAGAATATGAAATTACTCAAAGCGATCGCATTTTACAATTCGCCTCGATTAGTTTTGATGCCTCAATTGAAGAAATCTATCCCTGTCTGATCGCGGGAGGGACATTAGTTTTACGTAGTGAAGAAATGAGCTATTCGCCCTCATTGTTACTAGAAAAATCTGGTGACTATGGCATTACGATTTTAGATTTACCCACCGCTTTTTGGCATTTACTCACGGCGGAATTAGCCAACAACCTGCAATTACAATTACCCCCATCAATTCGTTTAGTAATTATTGGTGGCGAAGCAGTCAATCCCAAGCAAGTAACAATTTGGAATCGATTAGTCGGAACTTGTCAGCTAATTAATACTTATGGCCCTACAGAAACCACTGTTGTGGCTACCAGTTATAAAATTCCTCATCAGCTCGATCACCTATCTACCATCCCAATTGGTAGACCATTGCCCAATCTCCAGACTTATATTTTAGATCAAAACTTACACCCAGTTCCTGTGGGAGTTCCAGGAGAAATCTATATAGGTGGTGCAGGTTTAGCCCGAGGTTATTTAAATCGTCCTGAGTTAACCGCTGAAAAATTTGTGGACAATCCCTTTGCTCAGGATCAAAAGTCAAAATTATATAAAACAGGAGATTTAGCCCGTTATCTAGCCACCCTAAAGGGTACCGCTTCGCGTCCTAAAGGATTAGCTCCTAACGTCGCGTCACACGAAGTTAGTGCTAAAGCATACCGCTCCGCATATCCTTTAGGGCATAATGCTAAAATTGAATATCTGGGACGAATCGATAATCAGGTAAAAATTCGTGGCTTTCGCATTGAGCTGGGTGAAATTAAAGCTACGATCACACTACATCAAAACATACACCAAACAGTCGTCATAGCTAAAGAAGACAACTTAGGAGACAAGCGCCTAGTCGCCTACATTGTTCCCCAGCCAGAACAAACAGTTACCACCGAAGAAATACGCGGATTCCTTAAGGAAAAACTACCGCACTACATGATACCAAGTACATTCATTTTTATAGAGGCTTTACCCTTAACTACTAATGGCAAAATAGACCATCGCGCTCTACCCGCACCTGAGCAAGCTAGATCTGAACCAAAAGAAACCTTTGTCGCTCCCAGGAATCAATTGGAACTGCAACTGGCAACAATTTGGCAAAACGTTTTGGGCATCCAGAATATTGGCATCCATGATAATTTCTTCGATCTTGGTGGACAATCTCTGCTGGCAGTACGATTATTTGCTGAAATTCATAAATCATTCAATCAGAAATTAACTTTATCCACTGTATTGCAAGCATCTACTATTGAGCAATTAGCAAAAGTTATAAGTCAAAAAGAATACTTGCCCGATTCATCGTATCTTGTACCAATTCAACCCCATGGGTCTAAAATCCCGTTTTTTTGTATTCATGGCGCGCAAGGTGAAGTTCTCTTTTTAAAAAGTTTAGCTAACCATCTCAATCGGGATCAGCCTTTTTATGCCATAAGATCACCAGGACAAAATGGAGAAACTGCCCCTCTAACCTGCATTGAAGAGATGGCAAAGCTTTATATTAAGGAAATAAAAACCATACAACCGCAGGGCCCTTATTTACTAGGTGGTTATTCTTTTGGAGGACTTGTGGCTTTTGAAATGGCTCGACAGTTTAAAGAACAAAGTCAAGAGGTTTCATTATTGGCATTATTAGACTGTTATGCTCCAGAAAGCCTCAAATATTTACCGTTACATAATAGATTGTTGCAACATTTTCGCAATTTTCTATCGATTGGGCCTGATTATCTTTTCAACAAATTCAAGACATTACGCACCAGAATCATGTATCGTCTGCTTAAGGATGAAGCTATGAGAAATAATTATTTTTATCACTTAACTAGTACTAAATATTTTTATAATTTAATTAATGAGTTTCCTAACTATACTGTTGAAGATTTAAAATTGTGGGAAAATCTTTATAAAGCTAATTTACAAGCAAGTTCAAATTATATCCCCTCAGTTTATGAGGGAAAAATTACTCTTTTTAGAGTCAAAACCGATCCTACTAAGAATTTTTATCAGCCAGTAGCAAAATGTGGATGGAGCAAACTATCTAATCAAGAAATAGAAGTATATGATTGCACTGGTGATCACTATACTTTTATAGAAGAACCTCATGTCCAAAGTTTAGCTAGACAATTACAGTCTTGCCTTGTTTTAGCTACAGAATTATAACTCTTTATCTGAAGATATTGTTCATTCTTTGACTGGCTGGGACTATATTTTAGATGCCTTATCTCTCTAGCCACTTTTGAGAATTGGTATAAATTTGGAATTGCTTGCTTTTTTTTTTAGGTGGTGTGGCGATCGCCTTAATTCTCCAATCCAAATATTGGTAATTGCTAATTAATTTAATTAAGTGAATTCGCCTAAGTAAATACAACTAAGTCTACCCAATATTCATATGTAATATAATTATTTGTTAAGCTTATTAATCATTATTTTGTTCTTATCTAATGGCGACAAAACCTACAGTAACTAGATTATTTAATATTGACAAAATATTGACATAAAAATAACACAAGAAAGTCATATTTGGACATTAGCTTGGACAAACATTTTCACAATTGACTCTAAGAGGACAAAAAAATGGAAAGATCTGTACAAGCTTTAAAAGTATTTAGCAGTTTTGCAGTGAGTACTCTTGCCTTAATTTATATTCCTTTTGTAGCTGCATCCGTAGATGCGGCTGAAGACAGCTCTAAATTTAGTTCTGGTTTTCTATCATCTCAAAATAATTCAACCAAAATTGAGATGACATCTGAAGATGCTGAGTATATTGAAAAAATACGCGAACATTATGGTTTAGATTTATAGTACGTAAGGGCGAATGGCAAGGCGGAGCTAGTTCTACGGTCACAAAGCTTACCCTTTAGAGCTATTCGCCCCTACCCAAAAAGCATCCGTTACAAACCTTAATTGAATTGGTATCACTTTTATATAGTTAGACAATAGGTAGCTAAAATCTCAATACAGTTGGCGATCGCTCCTAAATGAGCAATTTCATAACCGTGGGTATTTTGGGTAGGGAAACTCAGACAAGCACCCCGAGAAACATGACCAAATTTCATCGCAATTGAAGCATCACTGCCAAAACCATCAATTACCGCTAGCTGAAGGGGAACTTCGGCTAATTCGGCTGCGGTACGAATTTCCGCGTTGAGCAATTCATCATAAACACCATAGTTATCCTGAGAGAGCAAGACAGGAGCAACACCAGACTCTATGGGATATTCATCTGCTAGAGGACAAATTTCTAAAGCAATCAAGGATTCTAAAGTCTGATTTTGAGTAAAGTATAGTGCGCCAATTGCACCGACTTCTTCTTTGGCTGAGGCGACTAAATAAATATCAACAGGAGGATTTTGCACTCGTTCAGCAAGAGCTAAAAGAATAGCCACTGAAGCTTTATTATCTAAAGTGTAGCTAGCAATATAGTCTTTGAGACGAAATGGCTGTTTACGATGTTTGCCAATCACTACCCGAGTACCAGGGCGCACGCCTAAAGTAGTTAACTCAGATAAACTACACTTAGTTTCTACCCAAGCATCCTCCCACATCAAAGGTGTATCAATCTGCTGGGCTTTTTGTGGTGATTCATGGGAAACATGACGCGAACCAAAAGAGAGAATACCGCTAATAACCTTTTGATCTCCTAAAATATCAACGACCCCTTCACCGTATACCCAAGGAAACGAACCCCCCAAACGACGTACCTGAAGGCAGCCATCATCATCAATAGATTTAACGATCATGCCGATTTCGTCTTTATGAGCCGTAATAGCGATCGCTCTTGCAGAATCTTGTCCACGAATTTTAGCAATTACGTTGCCTGCTCGATCCTGCCAAGCCTCTACCTCAAACTCTTGAAACTGTTTTAACAAAAGGTCATCAATTTCTGTTTCTAACCCACTAGGTGAATGACACAAAACTAACTCTTGGATTTGAGCGAACAGGCGATCGCCTTCTTTGGTGTCTTTACTGCCGTTACTTTCCATGTTTCTGACAATCTGGCTTAATCAGCATGACTATATCATCAAAAAGTAGGTAAAAATGTCTTGGATGCGATCGCTAGTGCAATTAACAGTTAAGTGTATGATCTAATTCCCAATGAGAAATATGATCGCTGTATTGATTCCACTGTTGGTATTTTAGTTTTAGGTAAGAATCAACAAATGATTCTCACAAAGATTTTCGGAAAACTGAATTGGTTTCTAAGCAGCGCAGGGCATCTAATAAATTACCAGGAAGACGTTTTACTCCCTCTGATAGGGTTTCAGTATAGCTATTGTAGTTAGCGCGATCGCCTGGATCTAGCTTCCGTTCAATACCATCTAATTCTGCGGCAATAATTGCTGCTGGCAGTAAATAGGGATTGGCAGCGCCATCAGCTAGACGAAATTCAAATCGGCCGCGATCGGGAATACGAATCATATGGGTGCGATTGTTACCAGCATAGCTAATGGTATTAGGCGACCAAGTTGCACCCGACACTGTGTTTAAGGCATGAATACGTTTATAAGAGTTGACCGCAGGATTAGTAAAGGCACACAAAGCAGCAGCCGACTCCAGAATTCCGCCAATAAATTGATATCCTAACGTTGAAAGTTCTGATTCTCCCTGTTCGTCTTTAAACAAATTGGTCATGCCTACGTTGTCCCAAACTGAGAGATGAGTATGACAACCGTTACCTGTTAAATTGGCAAAAGGCTTGGGCATAAAAGTAGCCCGAAATCCGTATTTCTCGGCAATACTTTTAGTCATGTACTTGAAAAAAGCATGGCGATCGGCTGTAATTAAGGCATCATCATAAGTCCAGTTCATTTCAAACTGTCCGTTACCATCCTCATGATCGTTCTGATATGGTTTCCAGCCTAAAGACAACATCCCATCACAAATTTCACTAATCACGTCATAACGACGCATCAATGCCTGTTGATTGTAGCAAGGTTTAGCAGCGCGATCGCGACTGTCGGCAATTTCCAGTTCATCTGCCGATAAGAGAAAATATTCGCATTCAACTCCAGTTTTGATAGTATAGCCTCGTTGTTCGGCTGTTTCGAGCATTTGCTTTAATACTACCCTAGGAGTCTGCATGATGGGATTTCCATCTATACCATAGAGATCGGCGGGAATCCATGCTACATCTGGTTGCCAAGGTAGTTGAAATACGCTGTTGCGATCGGGGATTGCTAAGATATCAGGATCGGCAGGAGTCATATCTAACCAGGCAGCAAAGCCAGCAAATCCAGCCCCATTTTCCGCCATCTCATCAATACTTTGAGCAGGAACAAGTTTTGCTCTTTGTACCCCAAATAAATCGGTAAAAGAAATAAGAAAATAACGGATTTGGCGATCGCCAGCTAGTTCTGATAATAACATCGTCGTTAATAGTACCTGATAAAATAAACTGCTGCGCCTTTTTTAGCTTTTAGCTTTTAGCTTTTAGCTTTTAGTAATTAGTAATTAGTAATCAGTAATTAGTAATCAAAAAGAAGCCCTAATATCTCGATGTACATTTACATAACCCCGATCGACTACCGTAAAATGTTCCTTTAACTGCTGATGTGCTTGGGGTAGCGCATGAAAGGGAATCGAAGGATAAAGATGGTGTTCGGCATGAAAGGGAATGTTCCATACTATTACGGGAAACCAGGTTAAAGTAGTGCGGGTATTGGTTAAAGGATTGTCGTTGTTACTGCACCCTGTATGTTCGGCCAATAAAATAAAGCGTAAAATCGGCTGTCCTACAGCTAAAGGTAGCAACCACATGGTAAAAAACCAAGGCTGTTTAAAGATTAGAGAAATAGCGATCGCAGCAACATAGAAAGCTAGTTGCAGGCGAGTCGATCTGATTACTTCGTCGCGCGCATCTTCAGCGATAAAAGCATAATCTTCTAGCTTACCTGTGGCTACTTGATAGTGAGTTTTAAATTTGCCAATCCACCAGTTGAAACCGCTTAACTCTACTAAATATTCCCCAATGTTACTTGGTTTGGGGTCGTCTAGTTCGGGATCTTTGCCATTAACTTGAGCATAGCGATGATGCCATTTGTGATAGCGACGGTAAAAATCACTGTTATAAAAGGAAAAGAGTCCCGCTATCCAAGCCACAAGATCGTTGAGACGATTGCTAGCAAAAGCTGTTCGATGAGAACTTTCATGTAAGGGTGCAAACATGGCAGCAAAACTGAAGCCATAGATCATTAATGCTGGTATTTTAATTACCCAACTATCAACCGCGATCCACAAGTAACCACTACATACCATCACCAACAGATGTCCTGCTAGCTGGATTAACCCTCGCCGATTAGAACGAGCATTCAGAGTCTTTAACTCTAATGAAGCTAGAATTTGTTTTGGCTGATGACCAAATGCCGATCTGGTCTTGACTTGAGTGTTCATGACTAGCTTTTTAATTCACTTATTATAACAAGTCCTAAATTAACACAATCATACCAACTTGTTATAATAATTTGGTCACATAAGTTACCAATTGCCTTGAATTTGGTGAGATCGCAAAAACAAATACCACTTCATTTAGATATTTCCGAACAGATCCACCAACAAATTATTAGTGGTCGTTATTCACCAGGGGCTAAATTACCCAGTGAAAGAGAACTAATTAAAGAATGGCAAGTCAGCCGAATTACCATCAGAAGAGCGATCGCCAATTTAGTTCAGCAAGGTTTAGTGACTACCCATCAGGGGAAAGGAGTGTTTGTTACTCAAAAGCGCAAAGTAATTTATACTCTTTCCAATCCCCTCACGTTTCTAGAAGAAGATCTAGCCAATCAGGGCATCGAACTATATTTGCAAAATATAACTTTTGAACTGGTTACAGCACCACAACAAGTACAGGTAATGCTGCAATTACCCTCAGATAATCCGACTGCTTATTTACAAAAAAAAATCTTACTAGTAGATCGAGAACCTGGATGTGTCGATCTTACTTATATTCTGCCAGAGATAGGTTCTAAACTAGAATCAGAGTTAAAGCAAAATATGACCTTTCCTGTTTTAGAACGTAATAACTATCAGATCGAGCGGGTCGAAGCAATTATTGAATGTACTAATGCTAGTTTAGAACTGAGTGAATATCTAGATGTACCTCTGGGTCATCCTTTATTAGTTTATCGTCACACTGCCTATGCTCATAATCGCCCCGTAGTTCATGGAGAATCAATTTCTAGAGGCGATCGCTTCTGCTATTCAGTCAATCAAAATAATTATTGATAATCTAAACCATTTTAAACCATGCCGACTACAACCTCTAGTAATAAATCTCCTCATGCTGCTAAGATCGCTGCCAAAATTAAGACAGGAGAAAGTTTAGCCCATGCCGACTTTAATAACCAAGATTTATATGCGATCGCTCTTAGTCAAGTTAACTTAGAGCAGGTTAATTTTTCTGGCAGTGTTTTGACTAATGCCGATCTGGTGGAAGCAAATCTCCAAGGAGCAAACCTGAAAAATACAGATTTAAGAGGAGCAGATTTAACCAGAGCAAATCTAACAGGAGCAGATTTAACAGGGGCATATTTGAGTCGTGCCGATCTGCGAGGTGCTAATTTAAGCGGTGCTAATTTAACTAATACTCAGTTTCAAGTAACCATTTACGATCTCCAAACGGCTTTTCCTGAAGGGTTTGACTATCAAAGTTCGGGTGCAGTAGGGCCAGGAGCAAAATTGACTGGAGCTTATCTGAATACTGCTAATCTGCGTGGAGTAGATTTAACAGGGGCAAAAATGATTGGCGCTTATTTGAGCGGAACAGATTTTACTGGCGCAATTTTAGATGATGTTTCCTTTAGTGGCGCGATTTTGCAAAAAGCCATCATGACAGGAGCAAGTTTACGTAATGCTCGCTTAGGCAATACCGAACTAAAAGGAGTGGATTTGAGAGGCGCAGATTTGACAGGGGCAAACTTAGATAATCTACAAAATATTGCTGGGGCAGATTTTAGCTTTGTCAAAGGCTTAAGCGAGCAAGCTCGTTCAGCTATTTTAAATTTTCCTGCACCAGATCTAACTACCTGGAATGCTTATACACGCTGTAACACCAAAGATAGTTTGGCAAGACAAGCGTAAAAAGGCGAGCGCATTTTTTTACTTAATAAATTTACGTTGGTTGAGATTTACTTCTTAACAGATTCAAACCTAATCCAATATATACACAACCTGTAATTCGCTCTAACCAACCTGAAAATTGCTTATTTTCTCTAACCGTATTGGTTGCTATTGCAGCAAATCCAGCTAGTAGCAAGCACCATACTGTACCACCAGTCACAAACAAAATACCTAACAATAAAAACGGTAATGCTCCAAAACCTGCTGTTGGTTCAACAAATTGTGGAAGGAAGGCGAGAAAGAAGATTGCCACTTTAGGGTTGAGAACATTCGTTACAACTCCCTGACGATAAATTTGCCAGCTACTCATTGAGTTTATTTCTGGAGTAGATAGAGGTGAAGACTTTCTCAACCAAGCTTGAAGACCAAGATAAATAAGATATATAGCCCCAGCAATCTTGATGGTTGTAAATGCCCAAGCAGAAGTCGCTAAAATCGCTGATAATCCAAACGCAGCAAATGTCGTATGAACCAAAATGCCACTACTAATACCCAACACTGAGATTAATCCAGCTTGACGACCTTGGGATATACTTCGAGCTAGGATGTACATTGTATCTGTACCAGGCGTAATCCAGAGTAAAAAACTTGACAGAAGAAAAGCCGACAGATTGTGAGTTCCAAACATTTTCTTGCTGATTAAAAACAAAACTTAAACGATATTATCAGTCTAGTTTTTAGTTTGATGAGAATACAAGCTATTTAGTTACTTATTAACACCTTTAAAGTTCAAATGGAACTACGTCATCTTCTTCAGCAACATCAGTAAAAATATCCCGATCTCCATTCTTCTTTCTAGCAATGATTTTTGATCGGGATATTCTCTCAATTTTTAACCTAATAGTCTCTGGTTAACTTAACTTGGCAGTTTTTTTGCGCCAAAAGATAAAATTTTCAATTACAGACTTGCCTTTTTCCATCGCAGCTTGAGGACTGGAATAAACACCCTCAAAATGATGTACTTGATCTTCAGGATCGACAATGTTTAAGTGATATAGGTTATTTGCCAAATGCTGTACAAACAGATTATAGCCGTTGATATTTGAGCTTGAATTAGTTTCCATGAATAATCTTAAGGTGAGAAGGAGTTATTTACAGACTTAATTAGCTGCTTTATTTAAAAAGTTAAATTAAGTTACTGCCCTTTAAACATCTAAACTTAATTGGAGATAATTGTCATCAGTATTTTGAGCAGCAATTTTATTCTGAGAACTTACATGGCGATCGCCTGACCAAAATAAGGAATTACCTGGGCGTTGTCGATCTATGTTGAGCCATTGAGTAAATACCTGTTCTCGTCGATCTTCTGGAGCAAGAATTTGATATATTCTAACTCTTTTTTGGTTCTGACTTTCGTAACGCAGACATTTAATTTTGCAGCCAATTTTAGCCAAAAGACGACTGATAATAGTTATGGGACTATAGTTTTTAGCCAGAGTTAAATTGAGCATAGTTTTAATTTCACGACGGTTACTCAGGGCGATCGCTGCTAGAGACTGCAAGTCAGCATCAGCGTTACGTAATTCTCTAGCCTGTTGCTGGAGCAAGACAGGAATGCCTAAAATTTCTAACGAGCCGACAATTGCCCCCAATTGAGAACTGTTAAAGTCAGGTAAGAACAGGCTTCCATTCCCTTGCTGCATTAGTTGACGAACAGCTTTGGTGTCGCGATCTGCTAGGTAAGGACGACCAATCGTCAGAAAATAATGGAGTCTAATTTTTTGATACCAGCCTCGATCGTCTAGAGATACTAACTCTGGCGTAATTGGTAGATGATAACGCTGCTGAAGCTCATATTTGCGGAGTTGACGGCGATCGCCTAATGATTTAATTAGCTGTTTTTTTAAGTACCGATACTGTGACTCATCTAAACTAGGCGCACAGGCGATCGCGGCACATTCTGCCAGATAGTTTTGGCTACTAATTTCCGTGATTGCAGCCACGAGGGAATTATCCGTAGTTGATTTAGTCGGGACTTCAGGTTGATACTTAGCAGCATCAATAATCTGATGTCCTTCGGCTTTTAATCCCGCTACAATCGAGTTGCGATAGTTAACTGCTCCCGCATTGTATCTAACCGCCATTTTTGCCCAGCACAACAGAGATTCGGCTTGAAAACCAGTATCTAAATCGTCTAAATAGGCAAAGTCGGACTGCTGTAATAAACGGATGTTTAACTGAGTAAAGCGCTGATTGGAGCTAAGTAAGGCGGGAATGGAAGTTGAACCATTACCAATTTTGTTATAGCTATAATTAGCACACCACAGATGACGAGGGACATTCTGACGTATTCTTGCCAAGGTTTGGCGCACGGCGTTTTCGGCTTGAATTCCTTGAGCGATCGCCCAGACCGAAGTAAAGTGCTTTAGTTCAATGGAGATACCTGTTTCAATCGAGGGACTGGCGAGAACAATATCATATTGACTGAGAACCTGCTCTAAGTTGGAGATGCAGTTGTAGGCTGGATGTTGATGATCCGTAAGGGATTGGGAATCAATTCTCAAAATTTTGCGTTCGGGAAATTGCTGTTTTAAATAGGCTTCAAGGTTTTGTGTTCCCCATTTACTGGTGAGCTTCTGCGCCGATAAACAAATAAACGGCTTTCCCCCTTGCTTAATATCTGCTTCTAAATTGTTAACCAGTTTTTTAGGCGTTTTACCCTGGTAGTTATATACTTGCCATGACTGGGTACGATCGCTTTGCCAAGTATTGTGGACGATACAGGGTTTGAGATCTAGTCCTGATAAAGAAATTAGATAATCTAGCGCAATATCACTGAGATCCGCATCGGCTATATATAGCTGTCCTTGGTTACCCAAGACATTCTGCATCAAGGTTTTAAAGCACTTGAGGATTTCTACCCGACGATCTTTACAGGTACTAGAATTAAGCGCGTGCCAGAGTACTTGTTCCACTTCGTCAATAATTACCAAACTGTCGTGCCACTCATTTGGGTCAAACTGCGCCTGAGATAGACCATGTAGAGAATCAATACACAAACCATAACCCAGATTAGATCGATCACAGCGATCGCTCACTTCGGTAATATAGTTCAAACCAAAACGCTGACATAATTCTTTGACTAACTGTACCCGATGTCCGATTACCAAAACTTTTTGCGATTTGGCGATCGCCTGTTCCACAACTTTAACTAAAGACTGAGTTTTCCCTGTCCCTTTAGGAGATTTGATCCCAACCAGCTTAGTTTGAGGCGAGATCTTTAATTCGGGAAGATAGCGACTATTAAGCTGAATCTCAGCAGGATAGGTTAGTTTTGTCCAAGACTTTGCCTTCCAGCTTTCCAAATCTAAAGCATCATCATATGCCTGAGTAAAACATGCTTGACCTTGACTAGCGATTAAATCATCAACCCCTTTCCCCAATGCACTATCCCAGGTAACCACCTTCACTTGGCAACCAGCTTTTTGGAATAGATACCCTGTTTTTTTGATCGCTGCGTTAACTGCATTAACTGCCGTTGGCTTGACATCTCGATCGAACACTAAATATATTTCTCGCCCAGATGCAGCTAATTTGGCGAGTTGAGGGATTAAATGAGACTTGCCAATTCTTTTTCCTTGGTCATCTTTAGGGGTACGGTAACCATTATTAATCCCTGGTAATGCCACTGTGCCATAGCCAGCCGATAATAAAGCTCCCGCTTTTTTTGCTCCCTCAGTAATACACAAAGGAACTTCAGGGTGATCGATTAACCACTGCCAAAAGCCTAAATCAGCACTTTGCTCATTAATTGCTGCCGAGTCTATCTTAATGCCAGCACGATCGGCAATTTGATGCCAAAGATTCAGCGTAACTTTAAGCGCAAACAAGCCTGTAGCAGCTTTTGGAGGATGCTCATATTTAATTACCTTGTTATCCCGATTAAGAGGTTGATTTGGTTTAAAACACCCCCAAATATCTTCATCTCCATTAAGAACATCGATCCCAGAACACCACCAGCCTCCTGCATCTGTATGGGCATAACGCTGAAGAAATCCTTCACTAATTCTGCCGTCATTTCTTCTGGGGATAGAATTAGAATAGAGTAAATACTGGGCGGGAGAAGTGCCTTGAAGATCGACTACGTTGAGATTAGTTAGCTCTTCGTCTACACCACTTGCCTGCCATTCCCGTAAATAATCCATTGCTGCTAATTTCTTGCTCTTTAAGGATTAGTATCATACCACTATATGTAGCGTAGATAAGCGAATAATTCCCACGCAAACACTACATATAGAATTATTAGCGCTCGGGTGCGACCAAACTATATTTGAGGGTAGTCGATCTAGGCAAATATGAGTCAGAATCTGGATGCAGACTTAATATTAGTGGCTGTATTCCAATACTTTTATCAATTTAAAA
The DNA here is from genome assembly GCA_019359095.1 of Pleurocapsa minor HA4230-MV1. Taxonomy (NCBI): domain Bacteria; kingdom Bacillati; phylum Cyanobacteriota; class Cyanophyceae; order Pleurocapsales; family Pleurocapsaceae; genus Pleurocapsa; species Pleurocapsa minor. The sequence goes on from JAHHHZ010000002.1 coordinate 61,087, forward strand.
ATAGTGAAACCTTATCATCAGATCCCGATTAAAGACTGTGGCGAACGGTTGATTGCTATTCCCACAAATAGTTTGTCCGTAGAACTACCCCATCCTTATGTCAAATTAGGGGCAGAATATGGCAATAAATCTCCCTACTGCTTACGTCAAGGAGTGGTACGGGCATTGCTAGAAGCACAGTTTTTGCTGGAAAAACGCTATCCTGGCTGGAAAATTAAGGTCTATGATGCTTATCGTCCTGTAGGGGTACAGCAACATATGGTCAACTATACCTTCAATTCCTTAGTCAAAGAACTCGATCTTCATGAGCATCAACTATCTGCTCAACAACGACAAGACTTGTGGAGTAAAGTCTATCAACTGTGGGCAGCACCTAGCTTAGATCGAACCATGCCCCCTCCTCATAGTACAGGAGCAGCAGTTGACGTAACGATCGTGAACGATTTGGGAGAAGCGTTAGATATGGGAGGCGAAATTGATGAACTTTCCGCGCGATCGCACCCAGATTACTATGTCAGCGATCAGGATGGCGAGAGTCAGCAGTATCAATTTAATCGTCAGTTATTAGCGAGAATAATGACTAATTCTGGTTTCATCAGACATCCTCAAGAATGGTGGCATTTTTCTTTAGGCGATCAAATGTGGGCTTGGTTACATAATCAGCAAAATCCTGCCAATACTGCGATCGCCCGTTATGGTCGAGTTTAATTAATCTTAGATTAATATTTTATCGAGGATATATATCTATTTATTAGATATAATGTTATATATGTATATATAGCTTTCAAGAATAGCAGTCAAATAATATGAGCAACCTAGATTTGAGTCTTACCCCTAATCAGGAAGTCATCCTGTCAGCACTTCGTTTCAGAAAACGTTATGGATTGGAAATTCTCGAAGCAATACAGCAAAGTGGTGGTAAGCAAATTAGGTTTAATTCTCTCTATCCCAACTTGAAAAAGCTGGAGAAAAAATGCTTTGTTAAGTCGGAATGGGGTAATGAAGCACCTGAAAAGCATACTGGAGCTAGACGAAAATACTACCAAATTACAGGAGCTGGTACCAAAGCTCTGGAAGCGAAACAACAGTTATTAGAAAGCGTAGCTTATTGGATATCTGAGCCAGAGGTAGTGTGAATGAACGATCGGGATTTAGCTTCCACCCGTGAAGCCCCGCGTTGTACCGATAGGTCAACGTCGGGATGAGAGGGTGGGCAGGGTTTAAATTGGTGTATTTTGATTCTCAATATATTTCTTCAGCACAGATATTGTAACTC